>CAZXTW010000188.1:0-4296 GCA_964643525.1 uncultured Roseivirgaceae bacterium | reverse complement strand
ACGGCCTGCTGGATAAAACGCCAGCCAACGATGCAGGCCTATCTGCCCTGCCATTAAAGCTACTGCCCCCATCTTTGCCAGATGTAAACCCACAAACCATTACTTATGCTGACACTGCTGTGGCTGGCAACCAGATACAGGTTGAGTATGTGGTACGCAACACGGGCAGCAAGCACCTGAGCACCATCTATAATAACGTGCTGTACATTAGCCAAAATGCAGATTTTAACGCAGGCGGAACGATTAGCATTGACGACCACCGCCTGTTTAAAATACGTGACCAGGTAAACGGTGTGTCATTGCCCGAGCCAGAAGAGTACAACAGCCTGGCTGTTGGCCATGATACCACCGTGGTGCTGCAGGTAACCCTGCCTGCCGGCCTTGAAGGCGATTGGTACATCCACCTGAAGGCAGATGCCTATGGCCACGTGACGGAAGAAGATGAAACCAATAATGTACTGACAGGTAACCTGATTACCTTACAGCTGGCCCCGGCACCAGACCTGGTGCCAGCAACCCTGGTCATGCCTGCTACCATTGAGGCCGGCTTGTTTGCCCAGGCTGATTATACAGTGAAAAATGCCGGTAATGGGGCGGTGCCTGTGAATGCCTCATGGACAGACCGCATTTACCTGTCACCAACCCCTGAGTTTAACCTGGCTACGGCCTTTCCTATAGGTAACTTCCCGGCTGTGCATGACAGGGCTAACCCGCTTATGCCAGACAGCACCTACCTGCAAGAAAAGCCAGTATACATACCCCACACCCTGCAAGGCACCTATTACCCGGTGTTGTACACCAACCCTGATACAGCTTTGCATGAGTACCGGGCCAGCTATGCCAATAATATATATGTAAGCACTGTGCCCATACAAATTACACCGTTTACAGGTACTGTAGGGGCTGTGCCATGCGATGATTTTGCCAACGCCTGTGACCTGAACAGCGCCGATGAGTATGCCTATGGGGTATTCCCGATATTGACTGATCTGACTGATGCCACCAGAGAAACTGGTGAGGAGTTTGACGACCAGCTGCACCCTGGCCACAACAAGTCTGTCTGGTACAGCTTTACCATACCTACCTCGCGCAAGGTTACGATTGATATACCTGAACATGAAAACGGCGGCCACCTGGGGGTAACTTCTATTGGGTTGACTGTTTTCAGAGCGCCACAGGCAGGCTACCCATCATTAGGGCAGGCTGGCAGCAGCAGTAATGACCTGGCCGCTATTGCCCCTTCTAACGAGTGGGGCTTTAAAGGCAATACCTGCCTTGAGTCTGGCACGTATTACATCAGGCTTTCTGCGGCAGACTACCAGCAGTACCTGCCCATATCGGCCAAGCTCATACTGGAATCGCCCAGCGAAAATACCAACGCTACCTATCTGTATGACCGCCCTGATCTGGCCTACAGCTACCCACAGCCGCTGGATCACCGCTACCATTCAGTGACTGTTGATGTGGGCTGCCTCTCGGTTGATGGGGCAGGCGAGGTGCTTCCAGCACTAGGTGCCAACTATGCAGACTGGAGCCAGACGGCCTGGGCCACTTTTAGAAGTGATGATTATACTGATGCCCTGCGCATTCAGCTAAACAGCTCGCCTTTTAGTGGTGACCGCAAGGTGGGCATGGTCTTGTACCAGGGCAATGCCTGGGCAGGTGATGTAACGGTATTAACCCCACTTGATACGGTAATACTTGAAAAACTCACCTCCCGCTCGCAACCACCTGTATTTGATAAGGTGTGTGACATTGCCCCGAATACTGACTATACAATCCACCTGTTTTTCCATAAAGATGACAACAGGCGGTATACGCTTAGCGTACAGGATTTGGGCATACAGCCCACCCTTGGTGCTGACCCGCTGCTGCCCTATGCACAGGGCATACTACCCAAGAGCAACTACCGGGGCATGCGCGACAATACTGGCGAGTATGTGATACCTCCCGGCCAGCTGAGCACCATTACCAATTATTTTGCCTGCAACGCCCTGCTGGCAGAAAATATTACCTGCGATGTAATGCCTGCCACTGGCACCTATGAAGGGCTTGACAGCTATGACCTGGGCCAATGGTATACTTTTGAGTTGGACGAGCTGAGCAGCATTTACATTAAAAACCAACTGTGGGCCGGCTTGACTGCGCGCATATACTATGGTGATGTGGCCCAGTACTGCCAGGCAGGCAGTGAGTTAACGTTTATTGAGCAAAGCCAGGTTAAAGGGTTTGAGTTTACGTTTAACCTTACCTGCCAGGAGCCCGGCACATATTCTGTACAGCTGTTAAGTACCAGTTATAAGGCTAATGACCCATTCCATTTCAGCTCATCATTAGGGCGAGAAAACACGCTTGAGGTGTGGGTTGAAAGTGAGCCTATATGCCCCTGTACCTTTGCCAAAGCCCAGGAGCAGGCCGACGGCATTATTAATGACCCTGAACACCTGTTTAGCCTGACTGATGCAGCAAAGGTTGACCTGATTAACCCTGATGATGCAGGTGGTTTACTGCCTTTGGCAGAAGGGCGCACCTACAACAGTGTGGCTGATACCTTCCGTTGCCTGGCTACCGTATTGCCTGCCGGCAACTATTGTCGTACAGATGTTTTTGGTGGCATTTACAGAACGTTTTATGTTGACCAGCCCGGTATTATTGAGCTAAGCAACCTGAATACGGTATTTGAACACCGCTTATACAAAGGCCAGGCAGCCACGATGGCCACCGGCTTTAGTTATACAGATAGCATTGTGTTTGAGGCTGACCTGACGGCCAGTTGCAACCTTGGGCAAAACCAAACCCTGTATTGCCTTGACTCTGGCACCTATACGCTGGTAGCCCTTGGGGCCAAAGAGCAGGAGTTTAAGGAAAGCAAGCCTGCGTTGACCTTTACAGGCCTGGCCAGTGCGCAATTTACTTCGCCAGCAACTGCGCAGGATATGAATGACATTACCTACGGCCTGTTGAATACAGGTGTGGTTGAAGGTGAAGAGAGCCTGATTACCTGCCAGAGCCACCATTATGCCATTGATGGCGAGGCCTACCCCTGTGATACGGTGTATGATAAGATGTTTTTCAGGGAGTTCTACATTTCAACGCCGCTGGCACTTGAAATTACTGGTACCACCACCAGAACACGGGTTTACCCTTCTATTCAGGTATACCGTGGCCGCGCTACCAATGGCATAGACTCATTGAAAAAGCTGGCCCCTCATTATAGTTATGACAATAGCAATGAATGCCGCAAAGCAGGTTATTACAATGATGCGGTGTGGCTTTCAAACACCTGCCAACCCCTTGAAGCAGGGTGGTATACGGTAGTGTATATGGCCGCTGGCGGCAGCCATGACGGGCAAAGTGATTTGGGTTATTTTGCAGGTGCGGCCGGTTATACCCACAATATTTCAGTCAGAAAAATTGATGGCCACCCCTACACCCAATACAACAGCCCGCAGTATGCCAGCTATGAAGGTGTGGTGAACTGGCAACGAGATGTGTACACCTCGGCCACCTTCCCGATTTACCGCAAAGACTACACGTTTGCTCGTGAAGAGTTTAGCTGCCAGCCCGACAATACCAACGAAACGCTGCTGAGCTACCAGCCTTTCCCTGAAGGTTACAGCCGCATTGCCTACTACATTTTTGAAGTAGCCCGCGAGGGGCTGGTATCAGTTAACCTGGGTAGCCTCAGTGGTACAGGCCAGTCGGCCCCTATCCTGGGTGAGGTGTACCCCTTTGATGTGACGTTTGACTCGCTGCTGATTAACCCCGGCCACCCCAACCACATACCACCATTGGCCCCAATGAGCAGCAGCGTAGAGATTAACAGAATGCAACCTGGTGTGTATACGCTGGTGTGTTACATTCCTGAAGGCGATGCCTACAACAACACGGGCTTTGCCCCCACGCTAAGCATTACGCGCATAGTAGAATCGCGTTTTGATCATGCCGCCAATGCATATGACTTTGGCAACGTGCCGGGTAACGCGCATGAATACTTCTCGGCCCCTGAAGATGAGTTTACTGACCACCCGCTTTACCCTGGCAGAAACCATTCAAACGACTTCATTTCCAGCCTTACCTCTGCCCAGACTACTGACCCCTGTCCGGCCATTCAGTTTGGTGAAGAGCAGCTGGATACCAATTGTGAAGAGGTATGTAACCTGGTAAGCTCAGTGCCGGCCAATCACTACCCGGTGCTTGAAAACAGCCTGCACCACTATGGCCGCAAAAACCTGTGGTATACCTTTCAGGTTACCGGTGGTGGCGATGTAGAGGTATCAGTCTATAACCGCACCA
>CAZXTW010000187.1:0-9654 GCA_964643525.1 uncultured Roseivirgaceae bacterium | reverse complement strand
CATCGTCAAAGCCATTAAAGAGCACCAAAGCCGAGAGGTAAACCTGAGCTCTGTACACATTACGCTGTACCGCCTGGAAGAGAAGGGATACCTTGACTCATACATGGGCGGAGCCACCAAAGCCCGAGGTGGCCGCAAAAAACGCTATTTTAAAATTACCAATGCGGGCCGGGTGCTGCTGCAGGAAATGAAAGACGCCCGCGTAAGGCTGTGGAAGCTTACCCCACTGCTTGAATACCGCCTGGGGCTTAATTTCAGACTGGACTAAAATATGGATAGCATACGCCCCCCACAGCGGTTTACCCAGTTTTTTGAATGGTACTGCAAGGAGCGCCTGCAAGAAAGCATTCTGGGCGACCTTGAAGAGCAGTTTTATGACGAAGCCGAAACAAAGGGCATACAAATGGCCCGCCTGCGGTACGTCTGGAATATCATCAGGTTTATGCGGCCAGGCATTGTCAAAAACATCAACGAAAGTCAACAACTCAATTATATCGGTATGTTTAAAAACTATTATAAGGTTAGCGTAAGGAATATACTACGCAACAAAACCTTTTCTATTCTTAATGTAACAGGCCTGGCTATAGGTCTGGCCAGCTGCCTGCTTATTTTAATTTATGTAAACAATGAGCTAAGCTACGACACCTACAACCAGCAGTATGCCCACACCTACCGGGTGCTGCATTACTATGGTGAAAAAGACGAAGACATTAGCGGCAAAACGCTGCCTGTTGCAGAGCACCAGGTATGGGGCAATGCCCCCGTGGCCGATGCCTTGAAGGAGTATTACCCCCAGATAGAACACCTGGCGCGCTTTACCAGTACTTTTAACTGGCTTATTGAGTATGAAGACCGCAAGTTTCAGGAAAAGAATGTGGTATTTGCCGATGCCGCCATTACCCAGATTTTTGACTGGACGTGGCACGGTGGCAATCCCAAAACCGCGCTTGAACGGCCAGAAACCATTGTGCTGTCAAAGCAAATGGCACAAAAGTATTTTGGTAAGGATAACCCCGTGGGCAAGGTATTGACTATGGATGGCGACGGGCAGTTTGAAGTAACCGGTGTGTTTGAAATACCCCCCAACAGTCATTTTGCGCATGATGCCTACGTATCAATGGCTACCTTTAAAGATATGCGCCCCGAAATTTTTGACTACTGGGGTTATGTTGATTTTTATTCTTACCTGACCATTAACCCACAAAACACCATAGCCAGCCTAACAGCAAAGGTACCGGCCTTTTTAGATAAGTATTTTGAAAGTGACTATGCCTACAGCATTAGCTTTGAGCCGCTGGCCAACGCCTACTTATATTCTGACGCAGGCCGCCAGCCCGGCCCGGTGGGTAGTCGCACCAATATTTACACCTTTATATCAGTAGCCATATTTATACTGGTTATTGCCTGCATCAACTTCACCAACCTGGCCACTGGCCGTTCGGTAGAGCGGGCCAAAGAGGTGGCCATACGCAAAACCGTAGGCTCGCACAAAAGCGCCATTATTACACAGTTTTTGTTAGAGGCCATTTTGCTTACCTTCATTGCCGCCCTGCTGGCAACAGGCCTGGTTATTATTGGCCACAAGTATTTAGAGCAACTGGTTGGCAAAGCCATGCCGGCCGGTTGGTTGCTACAGCCCCAATACCTATTAGGTGCTGCTTTGTTTGTAGTAGTGATTGGCATGCTGGCCGGCAGCTACCCTGCCTTTGTACTGTCAAAGTTTAAGCCAGTTACCGTACTAAAAGGGTCCTTTAAAAACTCAACCCAAGGCGTTTGGCTCAGAAAAGCACTGGTGGTGCTGCAGTTTTCACTATCTATTATATTACTGGTGGGCACCGTACTGGTGTACCAGCAGCTTACCTTTTTGAAAAACCATGACAAAGGCTTTGATGCTGAGCAGCTACTGGTGATTGATTATGGGGGTGACGGCAAGGTGAAGCAGAACTTAAAGGTGGTAAAGGCCGCCCTTGCTGCCCACCCGGCGGTGCAGCGCATATCAGCTTCAAGGGCCACCCCTGGCGATTTTTTGCCCAACGCAGGCACCACCATTGAAGGGCCCGACGGCAGTTCAGTAGGGAAATCACCGGCTATTTATGAAATTGATGAAGATTTTATACCCACCTATGATATTGAGGTACTGGCGGGGCGTAACTTTAGCAAAGACCACCCCCGCGATACCAACACCGCCCTTCTGGTTAATGAAGCGGCCGCCCGCTTGTTTGGCTATGCCAACCCTGAAGAGATTGTAGGCAAAAAGTTTGACCAATGGGGCCGCGTAGGCAAGGTAGTTGGTGTGGTAGATGATTTTAACTACCAGTCATTACACAAAAGGGTAGAGCCCCTGGTGCTGCGCTACTCTATCTGGTGGAGCACCGAGCGGTTTAGTATTAAACTGAAATCGGCCAATATGGGCAATACCTTAAACGAGTTAAAAGCCATCTGGACAGAGGTAGCCCCAACCTACCCGTTTAATGCCCATTTTAACAACGACAGCTTTAACCAACAGTACGAAGCCGATGCCCGCTTTGGCCATGTATTTACCGTATTTGCCGGGCTGGCCATGTTTGTTGCCTGCCTGGGCCTGTTTGGCCTTACCATTTACAGCACCAACCAGCGCGCCAAAGAAATTGGCATACGCAAGGTGTTGGGCGCACCTGTGCAAAGTATTGTGGCTTTGCTTTCGGCAGATTTTGTAAAGCTGTTTGCCATTTCACTCATCATTGCTGTACCTGTGGCCTGGTACATCATGAACAACTGGCTTAGCGGGTTTGCCTACCAGGTAAACATTAGCTGGCAGGTATTTGCCCTTGCTGCAGTGCTTACACTGGTTGTTTCATTGCTAACCATGAGCTTTAAAACCATCAGTGCCGCCCTGACCAACCCCGCAGAGGTGTTAAAGAACGAGTAGCAACCCAAGCAACCTCAATATAAGCAGCCCGGGCGGTGCGGCAACAGGCCTGCACCCTTGGGCTACTTTTTTTGTTGGTCGTTATTAATTGTTTTTTGAAAGCGCGCCTTGGCCCAGTCCCATGCGGTATCACTAAACACCGCCGCTACCAGGGCCAGAAAAAAAATCAGGTTGTTGTTTGGGGTTGAGTTCTCGTTGTTGGCCAGTAGCGAGAGGCCACCCTGCACCCCTAAAAACACCACAATGGCTGCGGTAAAGCCTTTAATCAGTACATCGGGCAGGTTTTCTACCAGCGGGCCTCCCTCCTGGCGGCGGTGGTCCTGTTCTTTAATAAATGAGGCCCCCGCAGCCCCTAAAAAGCCAAAGCCCACCAGCCCTACAATAATTACCAGCGTATATGACTCAATGCGCAGCAACCAGCCCATAATATTATTCAGTGCACCCAGGTTATCGCCCTGGCGGGGGCGGGGTGGCATTGGGCCTGGCCATGGCTCTGGCAGTTTGGCCTTGGCCAGCTCATACTGGCTAAACAGGCTGTCAAGCATGGCACGGTGGTTATCGGCTGGGTCAGCTGCCCCATTGGCAGTGGTATGCGCCAGGCGGTGTTTGCTGTGCACCATGGCAAATATTGAGGCTTCCAGCTGCTCAAACAGCTTTTTACGGTTATTCAGGTAGTCTATCATCAACAGCCGGTTGGTGGTGTACCACTCTAATAGCCCGGCCTTACCTTCAAGCTTCAGGTTGGTCACCAGGTTGGCCGCGTCAATCTCTTCCATTTGCTCAAGGGCATCCTGCTCCATTGACTTCATCAGGGCAGCAAACACCATCGTTACCTCGGCTTGTATATCGCCTGCTTCAATCTTTGCATATACGGCAGCACTCAGGTAAGTACTGTCAATGGCACCGGCTTGTACCCCTTCAAAAATGCTCTGGGCCAAAAAGCTTTCAAAATCATTAATAAGTTCAACAAAGGTGCGCTGGCGGGTGGTATCAAAACGTGTCAGTGGCTTTATGTCTGTATGCAGGTCTTCTCTAAAATTGGTTGGCACCACCCCCTCGCCCCCGGCCAGTGGTGCATATACCAGGGCCGAAATGCTTAAGTAAAAAGCAATGAACACCATCATTATAGTGCCTACGTTTTGTAAAAAATAAGGCGAACGTGCCTGTTTGCCCCTGGCCAGCCAGAGCTGCAGCTGCCTGGTACCCCAGGCCAGGGCCAGCAGCATAATGGTAGTAAGCAGCACATCGTAAAGCAACTCTGGCGAAAACACAATGGGCACCAGCAGCTTAAACTCAGCAGTGTTGCTGTCGCGGTAGGGCAATGACTGAAAAAACTCCAGCGTTATATTGACCATGGCCATTACCCTGGAGGGCTGCAGCCCCAGTACAATCAACAGGGCCACCACCAGGCTGGTAGGTGTTAATTGCAGCACCAGCTGGGCATAGTGTATAATATACCACACAATAAAACCGTAGGCTATTAAACCCAGGGCGGCAATAAGCAGGTCTATGGCAGATTCATTCATGGTGGCGCTGGGTTTTAGTTATTGTCTGGGTTGGTGCCTTGGGCTGGGTCAATGTCTGGTGCAACCTTACCTTCGGCTTGCAGGTTATCATCCTGGTCTTGCAACGTTTTCTGAAAGCGCGCTTTGGCCCAGTCCCAGGCGGTATCGCTAAACACGGCAGCCACCAGGGCCAGAAAAAACAGCAGGTCGGCATCGGGCACCTGGTCTGCATTGCCTTCGTTACTCAGCAACGACACACTGCCCAGCACCCCTAAAAACACCACCAGTGCGGCAGAAATGCCTTTAATTAAAAGGTTGGGCAGGTCACGCACCAGCGGGCCCCGGTCGCGATCGGCCATTGACTTACCATGTTCACGAATAAACGTGGCCCCGGTAGCCCCCAGCAGGCCAAAGCCCACCAGCCCCATAATAATAATAGCCGAGAACGACTCAATACGAAACATCCAGCCCATCAGCTTATTAAACACACCCAGGTGGTCGCCAGGCTTTGGCCGTTGGGGCAGCTTAGTCAGGTCGGGCCTGGTTAGCTTAAGGGCATTGGCCCCATACTTTTCAGTAATGCCCTGCATAATTGAATCATTGGCCAGCACAGCAGGCTGGTTATGATTGGCGCTTTCAACACCACTGGGCAAAATCAGGGTATCAAGGCCATGCCCATCGTCATTATCAAACAGCAGGGTATCAGTATGATCAATTACCGGCTGGGCCGTGCCCTGCCGGGCTGCCTTGCCTTCCAATAAGGGCAGCATATGTGCTGGCATGGGCAGGGCAGCGGCGTTCATGTCTTTTAATAACTGCGTAACCAGGTCAATGCGCTGCTCTAAATAACCCACCATATTGTTTCGGTTTTCTTTATACCACTGCAACAGGGCCCGTTTATTAAACAGCTTCAGGCTTTTTACCAGGTTGGCATCGTCGGTTTGCTTCATCCGGGCCAGGGCCAGTTGTTGCATAGAGGGCAGCACGCTTCTAAAGGTATTACGCAGTTCGTAGTTTAAAGAGGCATTTTCAATCAGCAGCAGGTCAAAGCGGTTGTCATCAGCAAGGTTTACAATCAATTGGTTGTTGCGGTTAATGGTGGCTTTAAACTGCACGGCAATTACCGAGTCAGCATCACTAAGCAGGTCCAGTTCAGCACGCAACTCATCACGCAAAACATTGGTAGTGGTTGGGGTAATTTGTCGGGCCAGGGGGGCGGCCATCAGGGCACCCACACTCAGGTAAACAGCTGCCAGCACCGTTACAATGGTCAGCGTGTTTTGCTCTATATAAGGTGGCTTCTGGTCGGCTGGCTTTTCAAACCAAAGCCTTACCTGCTCAATAAACCAGGCCAGCACCAGTACCAGCAACAACACCAGCATGCCGTGGTACCACAGTGTTTTAGAATAAATCAGCGGTACCAACGCTTGCTGCGGGGCTTTGATCTGGCCCAGCCAGGCTGGCAGCTGTATCACAAACTGCATGTACTGGTCAACCACAGCCTGTATCTTTAAGGGCTGTAGCAGCAGGGCGGCCATAATGGCCAGTATCATGCTGCCGGGTTTTAAGTCAAGGCGCCTTCTGGCCGAGCGGAACACCAACCACACCACCAGGGCAAAGGCAATGAGGCCGGCAATGGCCAGGGCAAAATCAACGGTGGGGTTCATCTGGTGTGTTGTGTGTTGTGTGTTAGGTAACTCGTTTCAAGTTGAAAATAGTTAAAATAATAGCCAAACCCGCCTTGCCCCAGTTTTTATACCTAAAGTAGAGGTTATTTATTCTTCATATTAAAGCAGGCTGAGGGTTCTGCCAGGCCTTCATCAGCATTAATGAACACTTCATTGGGGGCACCCTGTTCTAAAAACTGCTATTTTGCCTGAAGCAGGTACCAGTACCTCAGGGCAAGGGCCCTTACGCTGCCCTGCAAAATGTATAGATCAGCCCAGTGATTTTGAATAAGTTAAATAAGCGTATTTAATGAGGTAATGTACATAATAGTTTATAGGCCTTGTCTCGGTACTGGTTCGGGCATCGGGTACCTTAGGGGGCAATGTTTCATTTGGTTTAATATCAACAAATGGTGCCCCATCGCTTTTAGTAGCTATAGTACCTATTTTTTGTATTTCGTGATACTGGTGCACATGTGTCTGGAAGGCATCTCCTTGTATTGAACCCACATTATCAGCTGTATTGCTGGCCGTATTACCGTTGGCAAACAGGCGTTTGGCCTGGTCAGGGTCAACCGGCTGTCCTTTCTGATCGCCCACCTGCACGGTGGCACTACCGGCCGCCCCTCTAAGAAAATAGCCTCTGAAGTCAGGTATGCGAAACACCGCATCAGCCGGCGGCGAGGTGCCGTAGTCCTTATCACCCTCAAGTTGATACAAGTGGCCAATGGCCTGGAACAACTGTGGGTAGGCACTGCAATACAACTGGCGGCCATCGCACACCATCCACCCCCAGCCCTCAATATTATTGGTAATAAAGTCTGCGCCACTGGGGTAGCCCTGCGGGTTGCCTGATGGAGAGGCTACGGGCGGCCCTACACGGCCTGCAAAAGCGATGACCGAGCCCACCGGGGCATCACCTTGCGGTATAAAGGGAGTAATCATGGCTGTTTAAACTTAATGGTTTCTGGCAGGGCGGGTTCATTTTGCAGCCACTGCATATTGGTAGGTACCACCACCTCCCACGACTCAATAGCAGGGGCAGGTTCTTCTGGCTGCTGGGCTGCCTCTTTCAGGGCTGCTGCAATAGGCCTGGCTTCATTAAAGACTGGCACCAGCGCCTCTGCCACTAACGATACCGCCCCCGATGCCAGGAAATACAGCATATGGAAGTTAAAACCGGGCTTTACAGGCACCATCACCCTTAGCTGGTCGGCGTTCTGGTAGTTGGTTAGCGGCTGGCCGTATATGAGGCTTACAATGTTTCGTGTTATTAAAGCCCTTTGTGTATTGGCATCAGTATCGGCAAAGCTGTAGGTAGCCTCTGCCCACTCAATGGCCTGGTCAAAAAACTGGAAGTAGGCCGGTTCATTTATACGTTCAACAGCAGGCAATTTTGGCTTTTTGGGTGTACCAATGCGGTACAGACGCAAATCATACAGCAGTTCTTTACATGCGGTTACCACAGCCTTATTTACCCAGCCCCGCTGTATAGCCTGGTTGGTGGAGGCACGCTGCCCTTCACTGGCCGCCGTTACGTTGCGCCTGTAGGCCTGCCAAATGGCATCAAACAGGGCCACCTGCCATGCATTAAAGGTAGTTTTAGCAGGCTGGCTCGTAATGGCAATATTAATGTAATAGCCTTGCTGGGTATCAGGGGGTGAGCTAAAGGCCTGTGTGTTGTTTAGCGTTACAGGCAAGGCAGGTACTGCCCTATTCAGGTCGGGGGTGTCATCGCCGCCCAACCTTACCAGGCCGGTGCTGCTTTGGCTGGCCTCCAGGGCAATGCTTGTATCGCCTACCAACAACTGCATATCTTCTTTTATGTTATAATTGACTTCTGCTTTTGTAGGTACATACCCATCATTAATGTTTACCACCTGGGCCGTCAGGCCTTTGTCTTGATTAATCAGTACATAAGCCATGCTTTGGGTTGTTGGTGGCAGAGGCACATCATCTACCCCATACAAAGCCGCTAAGCTGGCATAATTCTTTAGGGTGATATCATGAAATGATAGTATGGGCGTCTCCAACTGTGATGGGGGCACCAGTTTGCTGTAGGCCGGGTCAGTAGTCAGGCTGCTTTTGGGCTGGGGCTTATCAATCAAAAACTCTAACAAAAAGCGGGTACCGTAATTGACTACCCTGGCCTCATACAGCTTGTTGATCCATGAATACACCCCCCTGATGGGTTCGGTGCCCTGCCGGTTATCTACCGAGTTCAGCACCGATTGCTCTGTCTTCAGCAACAGGTGCTTTTGGTAGGTGCGGCTAATCTTTTGGTGCATATGGGCCACAGTTTTATTCAGCACCTGCTTGGCAAAGTCAATATGGTCACGATGGGTGGTAGTTTTTCCGTTGTTTATATGTTTAACACTACCTCCAGTCGTTCCTGTTGTAGGAGGCCCGTATGAGGTTGTAAGGTTAGTAAAATCATCCTTAACTTTACTCCACTCTTTTACGTAATCTTGCACCTTCTTGCCCAGCCCCTCAAGGCCTGCCTGCCAGGTGCTTTCGGCCTCATGCACAGCCTCTTCCATACTGTTAGTAGTGGTGGCAGTTTCTTGCAACGAGCTGTTGTTGCGCTCTTTCAGCTCGCCGGGCATCACATTTTCTATGCGTGCAATTTCACCCAACTGGTAGCTCTTTAACTTATGCTGCACCATTTGCAAATCGCCTATGGCATAGGGTATTACTGCCCTGCTAATGGTGGGGGCATCAGCAGCCTGGTCAATAGCAGCCTTGTCAAAGGACGGCAGCGGAAACACCGGCAAGGGCAGCACCACCGAAGCACCTAACAGAAAAGGTAAGTCAGCCTCGGTGGTAGGGGGGCTTTGTGTAAACAGATTAACCAGCAGGTGGTTTACCCACACTATTTTTAAAAGTGCCTCCAGCCCCTTATGGTTATAGTCATTCAGTATACTCAGGGCAAATACATTTTGCCACACCCTGTTTAAGGTATTTAAATAATTACTCTCAATTAGCATTTGTTTTAGCTCATCTTCTGTGGCGCTAAGTTTTTGTGGTGCCAGTGTAGCAGCTTCACCGGGGGTAGTAAACTGGCCTTCTGTAATCAGGTTGTATAACTCAGGATACCCGCTAAATGGGGCTGGCAAGTCATTTACATCAATAATAAACTGGCCCTGGTAAGGTTTATGACCGTTAACAAAATGTAAAGCCTCATCAATACAGCTTTGGCGTATGCCTGAACTACGCTTCTCATTATCAGTAAAAAAAGTAAGTAACTTGGCAAACAAATTACTGGGGGGTGGGCTTTTTGGGGGTAAATAGTTTATAAACCACAAATCTTGTTGGGCGGTTAGCTCAGGCCACTGCCGCACGTACAGGTAGGGAAACAGGTCATCATAACCAGCTGTCGTAACCGTTAGCTCCTCAGCAAAATCAGCCGGGTCATCGGGCGGCTCTACAACATGGTCAGGGCTGTCTGGCTCAACCGGGGCCTCTGGGTGGCCCGGTTCATCTGGATCAACCGGATGAACAGACTCATCTCCGGCCGGTAACCGGAGTACATTGCCTTTAAAGCCGTCTTCATAATTCTCACAAAACCCCAAAA
>CAZXTW010000186.1:0-9659 GCA_964643525.1 uncultured Roseivirgaceae bacterium | reverse complement strand
ACCTTATCGTTAGGGGCGCTCATGCCGCCTGCCATGATAATTTTGCTATCGCCATCAAGCAGAAACTGCTGGGCCACCTGCAAAGACTGCAGCAGCGAGTCGGCCGCTTTATCAACTACAATATTGGGGCCGTGCAGGTCAAACATATGGGTAATGCGGCCAGAGGCTACATTGGGCATCAGGCCGGGCAGGGTGTAGGGGCCACTGGGGCTGTTTTGCTCAAAGGCGGCCACCAGCTTGCCCACAATGCGCTCAACCACAGAGGCCTGCAGGGCAAAGCCGCTAATATTTTCACGCACTACGCGCTTGAGGCGGTCTAAGAATATGCGCTCATTGGCTTTAATGCCGTACTCGGTTTTTGACTCAAGGCCCAGCACTACGCCAATTTCATCTTTATTGTTTTTCCAGTCTGGTATTTGCTGCAGCAGTTGCTCTGCACTGAGGGCGGCCAGGTACTGGGTAATGTCCATACTGTCGGTAATATCTGGCAGCAGCAGCTTTTTGGCTGGCAGCCTCAGTTTGCTGCGGTCAAACAGGGGCAGGCCTTCAGGGCGCAGGGCCTCCAGCTTTTCACCATTGGTAGGAAACAGGCTGCCCACGCCAATAATGGCTACCTGGCCTTCAGGGCTTTTGAATTTGTTCTGGGCCAGCAGGGCGCTGTGGTAGGCATGGTCAAACTGCTCAAGTATAACGTGTGCATTGGTGCCCCCAAAGCCAAAGCCGTTTACGCCGGCGCGGCGCGGCAGGTTGTTGGTGTTGGCAGGCCAGGCAATGTTTTCTGTAGGTATGCTAAAGGGCGAGTTGGCCAGGTCAATATCAGGGTTGGGGCCGGTGTATTTGGCCTGGTGCGGCACAACCTGCTCGTTCATGGCCATGAATACCTTAATGACAGAAGCCACGCCAGATACCCAGCCAGTGTGCCCAATGAGGGCTTTCACGCTGCCCAGCTGCACTTTTGGCAGGCCTTCAGTGCGCTTGCTCATGACGTTGGCCAGCGATTTAAACTCGGTAGCATCACCCACAGGGGTTGAGGTGGCGTGCGCCTCTACATACTGTATAGAGTCCTGGTTAATGCCCAGGCCATGGTAGGCACGCTCAACAGCCAGGCTTTGCCCTTTGATTTGGGGCACGTTTATAGAGGGGCTTTTGCCGTCGCTAGAAACGCCCATACCCCTGATTACCCCAATTACGGTATCATTGGCGGCAATGGCATCGTCAAGGCGCTTCATCACTACCAGGGCGCCACCATCACCAAACACCACACCATCGGCCTTTTGGTCAAACGGGCGGCTGCCGGTTGGGGTAAGCCCCCTGAACTGGGCAAACAGGGTGTTGTTGGCCGGGCCGGGGGCAAATACGCCACCGGCAATAATCATGTCACTTTCGCCTGTGCGCAGGGCCTTCATGCCCATGTTTATGGAGTATAGTGATGATGAGCAGGCCGAGTCAATGAGGTAGGTGTTGTGCTGGCTGCCTACAAAGCGGCTCACTACCTCCTTATATATATTGTATTGTTTAATGCCTTCGGCCTGGTCTTTTTCAAAGCCTATTACTTTGGCAATGCCCTTGGCAAAGGCGTCTTTCTCGTTCTGGTGCTCGTCAATGAGGGCAATCTTATCCAGAATGCTTTCTACAAACGAGGCATCGTCATATTCGTCAGAGCCATCGGCCGTGGCCCCAATAATAAACTGCATTTTATCTGCCAGGCTCACCTTGTAGTTGCCCAGGCACTGGCCAATGGCCAGGGCCAGCAGCTTTTGGCCACGGGTAAGGGCGGCAAACTCAGCCTCAGTATAGTAATTGGCCAGCAGTTCTGCCTCGTACTGTATGTTGTGAATGGTGCCGTTTAGTAAGGTATAGGTCTTATCTGGCACAATGTTCATTTCATTCACAACATCGCCTGCCACAAAGTCTTTGCCTGTGTTGGGGTCAACCTCGGTCAGGTCAACAATGCCGCTAATGCCCTGCAGCATATTGTTCCAGTACTGCTGCTGGTTTTTGGCCCCGGGCAGTACGCAGCCCATGCTTACTACGGCTATGGGCATTTGCTCGCAGGCTTCTACCTCCATGTGTTTTTCAGGGGCCGGTGCGGCAGCAGCACCATTGGTTTGGCTTTTGTCATGCCCATTGGCGTGGCTTTTGTCATGGCCATTGCTGGGCGGGGTTTGCAGGGCAAAGCCGGTATCAACCACCTGGCTTAGGGGCTGCTGCTGGGCCACCTTGCCAATAAAGTTTTCTACGGCCTCAATAAAGGTGTTACCGGGCATGAAGGTGGCCACGGTTTGCACCTCGGGGTGGGCTTTCAGGTTTTTGCGCACCAGCTTGGTTACAATATCGCCAGCGCCGGCTTCTATAAAGTTGGTGTAGCCGTTGGCATACAGTTCATCAACAATGCCCCTGAAGTTAAGGCGGGTAATAAACTGGTTGGCCAGTATTTGGCGGTTGTCATTGCCGGGGCTGTACAGTTTGCGTTCAGTACAGTGGTACACGGGGTACAGGGCAGGCTTAAAGGTAAACTGCTCTAGGCTTTGCCTGAATACGGCCACAGCATCTTTTAAATAAGATGAGTGGAAGGGGTAGTTGCTTTTGATTACGGTTAATGATACGCCTTTTGGCGCAATGAATTCAGCAAACCGCTCAAGCGAGGGCAACGGCCCTGATATTACGGTTTGCTTGGGGTGGTTGGCCACGGCCACTTCAAGGGCCTTGTCACCAAAGGCGGCCAGCAGCTGCTGGGCCCCGTCAAGGTCTGCAAAAATGGCGGCCATTTTGCCCTGTGTGGTTACGGTGTGCAGGGCTTTTACCCTGTAGCATACTATGCGCAGGCCCTCTTCAATGGTAATGGCTTCGGCAGTGGCCAGGGCGGCAATTTCGCCAAAGCTGTGCCCCAACAGCAGGTTGGGCTTAATGCCACTGTCTTTCAAGTGTTTGCCCACCAGTGCTTCTGCCAGGTATATGCCTATCTGGTTCAGGTCAGGGTATTGGGCCAGCAGGGCATCGTGGCTTTGCTGGTCGTTGGCCTGCACCAGGGGCAAAAAGGGCTGGCCCAGTATTTCGCGTGTGGCGGCATCGGCCTTGTTAAACCATTCCTGCCCACCGGGGTAGCCTTCGTACAAGGCTTTTAGTACTGAGTAGTGGTAAGCCCCCTGGCCCGGAAAGGTAAATACCGTGCCGGCTTGTGTTTCAGTAATGGTTTCAGCCGGGGTTTCAGCAGGTGTAGCTGCCGCTTCAGGCTGTGGCTTTTTGTAGCCGCCCAGGGTGTATATGTTTTTGTTGGCGTCAATTATTTTAGGGGCCGCCTGCTCAAGCGGCTGGTTGGCGGTGTACTTGCCCAGCTCAATGGCCTCTTCATCAAAAATGCTTTTTAGAAAACGGCCACCCTCATGCACCCTTTCTTTAAAGCTGGGCTCGGTTAGCCTTTCAATAAGGCTGCGCTTGCTGGTAGGGTCAAGGTACTGGGTAATCATGGGCGGCGCCGGTATGGGCGCGTAGGTGTCTTTATCTATGAGCAGCATGGTTTGGTACCCGCATGATACGGGCACACCGTCGTAACGCACCGTGCGGAAGCACAGGCGTACGGTACTGCGCGAGGGCTCTTCATAGGTAAGCAGCACGCCTACTTTTTCGCCAATGTTTACCGGGGCCAGGTTCAGGCTGTGCGCCTCACGGGTAAGCATAATGGTGTTGCCCAGTTGGCTTTCCCACGACTCAACGCCGTCAATTTGCGTTTCAAACAGTAATATTTCCCTAGCCTGGTTCTGGAACTTAAAGTTGGTCATATGGTGATGTGAACCATACGCCATGGTGTCATGAAAGAGGACTCTGTACGGTAAGGTAAAGTAGGCCATATTGATTGATTTTATTGCGTTATCTGTTTTTTTGATCTTGTTCGGCAAATACCCGATACATTCTTCTGAGGTAACTCCAGATCACGAGTACCTCAACCACAAGCAATACCCAGAATACCCGGCTAATGAATGCCGACTTTTCATCAAAATCATCTGAGGTATCTTCCTCGTAGGTGGTAATTCCTATTGTTGACAGGTTGTATTCAATAGCTTCTTTGAAGTTTTCTGGTTTCTCAATGAGTACATCACGGTTGGGGTGAAACAGCAGCACAAACAGCACTGCCAGCAAAGCATAGGATAATGCCCTGATGATTAGCTTGCCAAACAACCCAATGAATTCACCTATTTTATCAAACAGCTGGCTAAAGGTGTAGGTAGGCACGCTTAAGAAGTCTTTGGCGCGTGCCAGGGCCATTTGGCCTACCTCCAGCACCTCTTGCAGCTTGAGGTAGTTCATGGCATTGGGGCCATGAAACAGCTGGTGCAGCAAGTCGCGGTTCATTTCTTTTTTAATGCGCTCGGCCTTTTGCTCGTAATAGTGCTGGTACTCAGCCCATACGTTAATGTTTTTGTACAGCTGTGCGGCCACGGTATCGTACAGCAGGGTGGCCCTTACCATTCTGATTACCCGGTTGGGTATGGGCACCTGGTAGCGGCGCACCTGCTTTAAAAAGGCCAGCCACAGGCGCAGCGAGGTGCGCTCCCACCACTCGGGCTCTTCGCTTTTTACGCCATAAAAGCCATCCCACCAGTCGCTTTCAAGGTCATTAATAAAGCTGTCAATATCCATATTGGGCAGGGGCTCCATGAGCTTAATCACAGAGCGTACCATGCCGCCCACATCTTCTTTACTATAATAAAAGTGCATGGCGCGCATTACGTCGCGTTCTTTTTCAGAAAACACCCCGCAGGCCCCAAAGTCAATCATCACAATTTCATTATTGGGCTTAACCAGAATATTGCCTGGGTGGGGGTCGCCATGAAAAAAGGGGCACTCATAAAATGAGTAAAAGCTAATGCCAATAAGCTGTTTGGCCAGCACCCTGGGGTCAATATCAAGCTCGGTAAGCTTGGCAAGCATTTGGGCCTCGTGGTCGGTAATTACACCACCGTTTTCAAGCTTAAAATACAGGGGCAGGATGTCTTTCATCCAGAAGCCGCTCACAAACTGGCTTACCATTACCTCTTGGGTGGTGTATTGCTTATATACCAGCGGGGCACGCGCCTTGAGTTTATCTTGCTTTTTAAAGTAAATGTTAAACAGCTCCTGAAAGCGCGCCTCGCGCTTAAAGTTCATTTCTTCAAACAAAATCTGGCTTAGCTCGGCCCTGAAGTTGCTAGAGAAGCCCGACTTGAGTATGGCAAAAAACTCAAGGGTAATAAACAGCAGGTCAATAATGGCCATATCAGCACTGAAGCGCTTTACGGTGCCTGGCCTTCTTATTTTTACGGCTACTATTTTGCCACCATTGTTTAAAATGCCTTTGTAGGTGCAGGCAATACTTGCCGCCCCTACCGGTTTTTGCAGGTTCAATACCGTAAACAGGGCCTGGTAGTTAGGCCCCAGGTTCCGTTTCAGAATCCTGTCAGCTTTTTTGTACGATATGGCCGGTACGTTATCCTGCATTTTATAAAGTTCATTGCAATAGGCTGCGGGCAGTAGGTCATAGCGTAATGACATTTGCTGCCCAATTTTTACAAAAGCCCCGCCCAGCCACTCTAATAATATGCGTGCCTGCGCGGCATTGGCTCTGGTACGTTTTACACGTTTAGGTATGGTAAGCAGGCGCCATAGCATGCCTGCCATAAACCAGAGGCCCCCAATGGTAATTTTTACGAACCGATACACCACCAGAAAGAAGATGCGGTACAAGGGGACCCTGCTGATGTTATCTTCTGTTAGTAAGCCTGCAGCCGACGAAATACTGTCGTCAAAACTGCTACCATTTTTAAAATCAAAAACGGTTTTATCCTGGCCGGTATCAAGATCAATTTCTTTGTATGAAGTCTGTCCTTTTCGGTAGATTACCCACTCATTGTTGCTGGAGCTCATCCCTGAGTAGTTTTTAAGCGTACGTCTCCCCTTAACTCGTCAAAATGAGGAGCATATGATTAGTTGAATTTCCAAATAGAGAAGGCCTTTTAGACAAATATTCCCTTTTCTGCCCTAATCAGGGCAGTATTATTATCAACACAATAGTTACCAGGCACTGGCTTTTTTATAAAGCAGTGAGCTGACGTGAAGAATGATCAACCAAAGGAAATTCCGGCTAAAAGGCTTTCGGGTTAATGAGCCCGCAGGCTCTCGCTGAATGGTGAGCCTATACTTTGATGGCTACTATTCAACAAAATGGAAATGGAATGGAAATTTGCAGAACCTGCTGTTCTGCAAGCCAAGAAAGTTAACCAGTAGTTATGACTTCTTTTTTGGCAGTGGGAAGGTGATCAGATCGGTGAAGGCATTGGCAGCTGAGGTGAATACGTTGCCATATTCTTGTGCAAATGCTTTGGCACCTTCTGCGGCGTTGGGTACAAAATCTACTACTGCGCCGTACTTTTTGTCAGTAACAGACTTTTCTCTGGCAGTGAGGTATGCATCAAAACCTTTGGCTACTGAACTGAATGCGTATTTTGCAGCTTCAACAAGGTTCTTTTCAACATCCTGAATGCCTTCAAGTTCAAATGTGTACTTGTTGCCCTCTTCAGCAGCAACAGTTGATTTGGTTTTAGATTCAGACATTTGTTAGGTATGATTTAAGTTTAACAGAAATTTGTTAAGATATAGACACTTTTAAGGGCACTGGCAGCGGAACCACAAATGAATACAGTGGTTCTGGCTTTTCTTTTTCAAATACAATAATAACAGGCTGTATTCTTTTACCGCGGAATTGGGGCTCAAGCCCTTTCACCACATCTTCTACTATTAATGTGGTTTCTTCCACCAGGTCGCCTGTATTATTCAACAACTCTTCAATTTCGCTTGCACTTCTTTTTCCTCCGTTTACAAGTATTGCTTTATTTTCAATGGTCATAAATCAAGTGCAGTTAACCCTTGTAAGTTCTTTACATATTATACAATAAAGGCCTTGAGGCTGGTAAGGCATGGGCCAGGCAGTGCATATCAAACTTAGCTAACCCAGGCAACAGCATTAAACCTTTGATGTAAATAATGTTATAAAATTGGCTGTTATATTACTCATTGTCAATACCCACTAGTAGGTAATCATTAAAATAGTTCAGTAAATAGCCCAATTATTACATTATTTTAAAACAAACATCACAGATTATAAATATTTCAAATCAATTAATTTATTACAGAGGCATTTATTAGTAATCTTGCAACGTTAGTCTTTCTTTACACAAAATTTATATGCAGCAGCCTGTCCACCCAGCCCCACATCTGCTTGCCTAAATAGCTCTATAGCAAGTTATTATTAGTATAAATAAGCCGTACACCAAATTTAAACACTAATTATTGCTACAATACTGCCCAGGCCAGACGGTACTCTTGAATTACATATTTTGCAATTTTTACAACATTACCTACATGACTAAAGGCTACTTCACTGCCCATGCATGGCGCAAAAAGCAGGGCATTAGGT
The DNA here is from genome assembly GCA_964643525.1 of uncultured Roseivirgaceae bacterium. Classification (GTDB taxonomy): domain Bacteria; phylum Bacteroidota; class Bacteroidia; order Cytophagales; family Cyclobacteriaceae; genus CAZXTW01. The sequence continues at coordinate 2,209 of CAZXTW010000186.1, read as the reverse complement.
ATTGAGCAACCGCAAGGGGCCACCAATTAACAGCTGGCCCACACATAGGTTACTTAAATGTTACTTTTAAAGTTTATTACTTGATTAATCAGTAATGTCGTGCACCAGCCCGTAGTTGTAGGCATAGCGAATCAACTCGTATGATTTGTTGACGCCGGTTTTCTTTAAGATGTTTTTGCGGTGGGTTTTAACCGTGTTAATGCTCAGGGCCAGTTTATCTGCAATGGCTGCATTGGGCAGGCCATGGGCAATGAGGCTCACAATTTCACACTCACGGGTGGTTAAATTGCTTACTTTGCCCCCTCCTTTCACTAAAGCGCTTTTAATGTTCTGGGGGCGCTGGTCTTGCTTATTGAGCATAAACCCGTGCTGAAACCGGTCTTTTTTAAGGTGGGTAATATCAGTGAGGGCCATCCAGATCAGTACCGGGTAGCCCCGCTCATAATATACATGGCAGTGCTGGTGCAACAACCATTTGCCTTGCGCTTTGCCCAGGTACAACTCACAATTAAGCATGGGCTGGGCTGCATGCTGGTGGGTGGCCTCGGTAAGCTGTTTAAAGTTACTGTTTACGTACTCCATAAAAAAGGTGTGCTCATCTGGGTGCATCAGCTTTTCATAAAACTGCAGCCCCAGGCGCTGTATTTCATGGGCAGGCATATTGAATATTTGCTGGCACTGCCCCCCTACATGTATAAAGCTGCTGTGCTTAATTTCATATAAAATGTGGCAGCAGGCCCCAAGGCCGGGGTTGTAGTAGCCTTCTAGCTGGGGGGCTTTTTCAGTCAGTTCTGTAAGCAGGTCAGGGGGCGGCTCAATGGTTTGGCACGTCCATAAGCCCAGAGTTTGTGGTAATACAGTTGTGTGTTGCATGGCAAGGCGGTTAAAGTATTTGGCAGATGGTAACAAGTTATACCCACAAGTGGGTACATGTAGCAAATCAACAACTATAAGTACATAGAGAAAGGAGCGCAAACGAATCAATTAACAAATTAATAAGATTTTACAGCCAAAACATAATTGAGTAACAAAAAAAGACCAAATTATTTTACCATTAACAATTCTTAGCAGATTTGCATTTGTACGGGAACTATTGTATACTGCACCCTTATTCCTCTCCCACACAAGTATTTCTTGGTTTTACACAAGTAATTGTTAGCCCTTACATAACATCTGGCAAACGTTTAACTTATTAAATGTAAACTTGTGACCCTACCTAACATCTGGTTATTGGTAATAGGTGTATTACTAATAACCCCCAATGCTTTGTGCCAAACGGCAGATGATTGCTGTGACGATAAACTGACGCTTACCGGCGATTTTAGATTCAGGGCCGAACATGACTGGAATTCAATGAAGGCCGATGGTACGATGCGCAGCGACCGCAGCCGGCTGCGGTACCGCCTCAGGTTTGGCTTTAATTACCAGTATAATGAGTGGGCCTCATTTGGTGCCCGCGTTAGAACAGGCAACCTGAAAGACCAGCAAGGCCCCCACGTAACGCTGGGCGGCAACAGCGGCGAGTTTTCATTAACGCAGATTGGCGTTGAGAAGGCTTTTTTTAAGGCCAGCAAGAACGGCTTTGAAGGGTGGATTGGTAAGAATACTTTTCCGTTTATGAAGCAGAATGAGTTGTTCTGGAACGACAATGTGTTTCCGGAAGGGGTGGCCGTAAAGGTGCCTATACCGCTGCAAACGGCTATTTCTGAAGACCTGGCCCTGAAGGCCAGCCATTTTGTAATCAGGCACAACAACCAGTTGTTTAAAGACGATGCCTTTATGCAGGGCATTCAGTTAACAGGCCTGAAGGTTAACCGCTTTCAAATGGCCATGGCCTGGTACCACTTTGTGAATGTACCCAATATACCCGACCAGCAGGGCACGTATTTAATTGACTATGACATTTTTCACCTGTACTTACAGTATGCCCTGCCCATTAAAACACCGGTAACGCTGGGGTTTGATTATTACGAGAATTTTAATGATTTACAGGAGGTTGACTCTATTACCACAATGTTTGCCAACCAGGGTTCTGGCTATGTAGGTACTATTAAGGTGGGCCAGTTGAAGGAAAAAGGCGACTGGGCCGTGCACTTGTACCTGGCCCATATTGAGCGGTATGCTATTGTAGATTATTTTGCCCAAAATGACTGGGCCCGGTGGGATTACTCTTCAGAAAACGCCACAGGCTCTGCCCTGTCAAACTTTA
>CAZXTW010000185.1:7199-9689 GCA_964643525.1 uncultured Roseivirgaceae bacterium | reverse complement strand
CTCTTCTTTTAGATCAAACAATTGCCGTTTCATGTAAGCCAGGTCAGACAGAATGACCTTCAGGGTATTGGCCAGCTCAGCAGGCGAGGGCTGCTTGTCGCTGGTGTGTGACACCTGCATGTTTCCGGGCACTATGGGCGTTTGTTCAGGCAATAGTCTGGCTTTTCAGGGGCTGTTTGGTGGTCAATGCTTTCATTTTTATCACTTATGTAAAAATATTACTCTGTAAAGTAAATTTCAAGACTTTGGCGGTGCCCAGGCAAGATGTTCGAAAAAATGATGGGCACTTGATTACCGCCATCAGCCCTGCCCATGAAGGCCGGCGGCACGGGCATACTCCAGCTGGCTGCGTTTGAGTTCAAGCTGGCGGATGTGGGTTTCGGCTTTGCGGTCTTTGAATTTGTAGTAAATGGCCAGCAGGTTAAGCAGGACAATGGTCATGAACACAATGGCCTGCAGGGCCGAAAGGGTTTTGCTGTCAAGGCTAATCATAGGCTGAGGCGTTGGGTAATGGTGTCAAGGCGTTTGATGATTTGGTCGTTCTGCCGGTCAATCTGCTCTTTCAGGGTGCTGATCTGGGCGGTAATGCTGCTCTGACCAATTTCTACCTGGCGCAGGCGGGTATCAAACTCATGCAGCTGCACCAGCTCCTGCTTGGTAGATAGCTCTGCTACCTTGGCGGCCAGGGTGTTGACCTCTGCCTTTTGCTGTTCAAGGTCGTGCTTCATGTCGGTCAGGTCGGCGCGGCGGTTGTCTTCACCTGCCAGCAGTGACACCAGGCGGTCGTTGTTGTGGTTGCGCTTTTTTGCCCAGTACAGCAGAAAGCCCGAGAGCAGGCCAACGGCAGCGGTAAGGATGATGCTGAGCAGCCACATGGGCGTGAGCGTTTGGGGCTCGGTATTGCTGGCAGCGGCCAGTATCATGGTTTCGAGCAGGGTCATGCGGCCCTCCTTTCAATGATGGTTCTGGCCATGCTGGTGCCCATCTGGGCATAACCGGCCAGCTCAAAGTGGACGTTATCGGCACTGATGGGGCTGTAGTGGCTGGCATCAAGCACAATGCTGGGCAGGCCCAGTTCGGCCCCAATGGCATCCTGCGCGGCCCTTACCTGGTCAGCTTCAGGGTAGGTGCCGGCTGGCAGGTAGGTATGCGTTTTGATCATGAGCAGGGTAGGGTTAAAGGGGGGCACGGCCTTGCGCAGGGCGTTGATGAACTGCCTGAGGCCCTGCAGGTAACCGGCCGACTGGCCCACCCTGGCATCGGTTTCGCCAATAGAAATCACCAGCAGGTCTGACAGGGGGTAATGGCCCTGCGCCCTGAGCTGTGCCCTGCCCTGGGTAATGATCTGCACCACCTCTGGGTACAGCTCGGCATTTTCGGGGGCATAGTCTAATATGGCCGGGTCGTCATCAATGCTGGCCCCGCCTTTGGCGTGCCAGCCGATGTGCCACGGGCCGCCTGCCTTTTGCAGGGCATAGGCCATGGCCAGTATCGGGCCGTGCCTGCTGCTGTTGCGGTCGTTCTGGTTGGTGCCTGTGGCCAGGCTGGCCCAGGCGGTAGAGAGGCGGTTGTAGATTTGTACGTTGCTGAATACGGCATTGAGCACGGCATACATGCCCGTAAGGTCGGTATTGTTGGCTACGCCCACCAGGTTGGACTGGCCAATGGTGTGGATGAGGGCACGCACCTGCCCGAAGCCCCGCAGGTGGAAGTAAATGGCCTCGTTATTGGTTACGTGGCCTGCATAGGCCGTGTGGCGGTGCTCGCTGTGGGCAAAGCGCCCGTCATTCAGTAGGGTGTTTTGGCCCAGCCGGTAGTTGCTGGGCAGGTGCTGTACGGCCAGCGCACCAGAGGCCGTGAAGTCAACCTCAATGTCAGGGTCAATAAGGCACTGGCCGTTCCGGTTTTCATGGGTGAGGGGCCTGCCCAGGGCATCTTTCCTGAACAGTGCGGCGCTGGCAGGTACCTTACCAGCCAGCTGCAGGCTAACGGATGTAATGGTACAGGCCCCAGTGCCAGCAGGCAGGCTTAGGGCCAATGCAACCGCACCGTTATCAGTAATTAACGTTTGTGAAAATGTGCCGGCACCGGTAATGGGGTTAAAGCCCAGGGTACCGGTTTGTGTCTGCACGGTTGGGTTAATTTGTCCGGTGGTGAGTTCGGCCACCTCAATGCTCAATACCAGGCAGGCCTTGCCCGCAAAGGGGTGCTGCAGGCCGGTGCTGATGGTTGCCTCCGTTGGCTGGCCACCGGCAAACTGCAGGGCCCCGTTTACCAGGCTAAAGGCAGCGGGGCTGTAGGCCCACCCTTCCAGAAAGTACCTGAAGTCTCCATTATTAATGAGGTTGCCTGCACTGTAGCCCCTGGCAGCCGACCAGAAGTAGCTGTTTTGCTGCTGCCAGTTGTAGCCGCCTGTAATGGCGGTGTGGTGCCCAGCCGTGGCATCATACACCACGGCGCCGCTGCCCTCGGCACAGGGGTAGTAACAGT
>CAZXTW010000185.1:3673-7174 GCA_964643525.1 uncultured Roseivirgaceae bacterium | reverse complement strand
GGCAATGGCCGCCAGTTTGTTGGCAGCAGTGTAGGGCGCAATTTGCAGGCCGTAAGTTTTACTGGTCAGTGCATTGTGTACGGTGGCTTTGCCAATGGTGGTGGCTGGGCTGCCCGTAGGGCTAAAGGCAGCCGCCACATTGGTGGTGGGGAATGTACCCTGTAGCGTGCCATTGTAGTAAATTTCTGTGCCGGTGGCGTGTACCTCTAAGGTAACCCGTGTGGGCACGCCAGCGGTGAGGCCGGGCACCAGGCCAAAATGGGCCAGGTGCGATATAAGTGTTGCAGCCTGCAGCCGGTACAGTATCAGGTGGCCGGTAGGCTCAATGTATAGGGTAATGCCATAGTGCAAATGCCCAACCTGCAGGTGGTTGATAGAAATGATGTTTTGCTGCTGGGGTGCGCCGCCCCATTCAATGTAAAAGTCAAGCAGCCAGTCCTGCCCGTTGGGCAGTGGGCCAAGGTTAAGGTGGCCGCCTGCCAGTTGCAGGGCCGGGGCACCCTTGAGCTGGGCAGGGTACCGCAATTTGCCGTTCACCTGCAGGGGGTTGCCCGTAACATCCAGGTGGGTTTGTGCCTGGTTGGCTGGCAGGCGGATGCCCCCGGCTTCTGACCAGCCATTGGCATCATGAAAAGAGATGACCGATTGGCTGGTGTGCAGGGCGTTGGTATCTGTAGCGCCCACTACTGTGGCGTGGCGGCCATGGCCAGAACAGTCATAGGCCTGGGTGCCGCCACCTTCATCCATGCGGTACCAGCCAACCAGCCCTGCAAGGTCGGGCACGCCAGCGGCCAGGTTTTCCATTTGGGTGGTGGTTTTGCCCTGGTCAAACACCCTGAGGTCATAACCCTTGCCATCAAAAATATTAAAGGCGGTGCAGGTAGGCAGAGGGCCGCTGGGCCAGGTACCCGCAAAGGGGTGGTGTACCGGCGGGTGGCCGTCAAGGTAAACCACCAGCGTGCCTGCTGCCACATTCCACGATATGGCCAACCATTGTTCGTGCCCGGTGGCTTCAAAGCTGTCTGACTGCACATCAGTATTAAAGGCGGCCACCCAGCTGTATTTGCCCAGGCTGGTGGTGCCAAAGTATACGCGCTGGCTGGCCGACTGCCTGAAGTTGAGGATTTGCCGGTTGGCGGCAAAGGAGGCAGGGCCTGTTTCAAAGCGCACAAACAGGCAGCCCTGCTGTGTGTTAAAGGCGGTTTCAAGGCCAGAGCCTGCCAGGTTAAGGTAATTGCCGTTGGTGCCCTGAAACTGGTAGGCCCGCCCTGCCGAGGGGGTGCCGGTTCTGCTGCCGCTCAGGTCGCGCACCAGGCCATTGGTGCCCAGGGCGCTTTCAAACCAGCGGCCCGTTACCTGCCTTGCTTTTGGGGTTCTGCTGTCTAACATAGTTAAACCTGTTGGCCAATTTGTGGGTACCAGTGAAAGAACACGGCTGTGGCCGAAAGCACCCTGAAGTCAAGCAGGTCAGTAACACCTTCACCGGCAGAGGCTACAAAGCGCAGGCCCTGTGCCGTGACCGCTTCAAGGGGTAAATCAACTGTACCGCCCGCAGCCCCCTGTGCCAATACCAGCGTGCCCGACCGGCCCAGGTTGCTGCCCAGGTTTTGAAAGCTGAGCAGGGTAGGGGCATTGACGGTGATGTGGTGGTTGGGGTAGGTCAGGTCAATTGGGGTGGTGGCTGTGGTGGCCGTTTGCGTTTGCCAGGCCAGGTCAGGGCCCCCACCGCCAACGCCGGGAGGCACCTCATGGATGCCCGCCAGGTGGTGGGTGCCGTTAAAATACAGGTAGGTGGCCCCGCCGGTGGCAATGCGGCTGTCGGCAGTGGCATCGGCCACCACATACAGTATGGGCATGTATTGCCTGGCCGCTGCGCTGTCGCGCTCAGCAATATTGGCCACGGGCCAGCCTGCCGGTGGCACCTGTAAGGGGAGGTGGGTACTGTCCATACTGTTTGGGTTTAGCCGTTTTTCATTACAATCAGTTTCCATGGGCCCTCAACAGCAGTTACCCGCCAGTTGACGGGGCGCTTGACGCAGGCCCCTTCTTTTACCACATAAAAGGTGCGCAGGCCCGACCGGTCAAAGAAGGGCACGCGCTGGCTTTGGGTGGCATCGGTGGTATCAAAATCAACATCAACCTGGCTGCGGAACCGCCTCTCGGCAGCCACCACGGTCATGTGGTCAAAGTCATAATTCAAGTCGTGGTGGTCGCCCTCACTGAGTGCTACCACGCTGTAATTGTTCTTTTTATGCCGGTTGGGTACGTGCATGGTTATTTGATGATGGCTTTGGTTAACCTGGCTGTTATGACCAGCACCATGCCTGCCAGCACCACCGTAAGGCCAATGGCAAACAGTTGCCGGGGGTCTATTCTCAGTTCAATCTTCACCCCTTCGTCAACAATGCGGTCAACGCTGCTCTGTATCGGGTTAAGCAGCCCCATGGTTGTCGGCTTTTAGTTTGTGGTAAAAGCTGTAGCTCACGCTGTTGCGGTGGCAGTGTTGTTGCAGGGCAGTGGCCGTTTGCTGGCCCAGGTGCCCGTCAACCATCAGGCCTGCCTCATGTACCCGGTTCAGGTAGGTTTGCAGGGTTTTGACCTGCCTGCCCCTGCTGCCCGGCTTTAGCGGAAACTGGGCACGCTCGGCCTGTGCTTCTGTGGCATTGTGCAGCTGCTGCTTTAACTGCGCTATGCTGGCGGGCAGGCCCTGCAGCCCTTTGAATTGTGCTGCCACCTGGTTTTGTGCCTGCGTGTTGGCATCAATGGCTTCGGCCTGGCGGCGGGCACGCTGCTGCTGCCTGATGATGTCAATGGCCCAGGTCATGAGCAGGCCCAGCATCATGATGGCGTAAAAGGCTTTGAATGTTTTTTCGTTTATGGTTGCCTGTACATATATTATATAACGTGTTACTGGTTGGGTGCCGAGGCTATGATGGTGCGGGCCTGGTCAAGGGCAGAGCATTCATAGCCAAAGCGGTGGCTGCCCAGCTGCCAGCAGCCGTCAAAGGCCATGGTCAGGAATGTTTCAAAGGTGTGGCCGTACCCGTTTTTCAGGGCGTTTTCAATGCTTTTAAGCTGGGCCTTGGTTTTGTTGGCCAGCACATCAAATATGGCCTGTTTGTTTTCGCTTACAAAGCCCAGCCAGCCGGGGCTGCCCGCGGCCTGCATCAGCAGGGCGGCATCTGGCGCGCCGTTGTAGGCAGGGTCTGGGGGTACGCCCTTCAGGGCCTGGCCCGCGTCACCCTGGGCCTGCACCCCGGCCAGCTGCTGGTCAATCTGGGCCAGCAGGCGTTTGGCCTTGCCTTTGCGTAGGGCCAGGTAAATAACCAGCAGCACCAGCACCCCGGCGGTGGTGGCCAGCAGGGCTTTGCGGTGCCGGGTTATGAACAGTATGGTACTGGTGCTGGTCATGGGTAGGTGGGCATTTTCAGTTGCTTCAGCTCGTCGAGTAGTTCAGGGTTGGCCATGGCCTTGCGCACCACCATAATGATGCCTATTAAC
>CAZXTW010000185.1:0-3573 GCA_964643525.1 uncultured Roseivirgaceae bacterium | reverse complement strand
GAGTAGTTCAGGGTTGGCCATGGCCTTGCGCACCACCATAATGATGCCTATTAACAGGGCCAGTACCAGCACCCCGGCAATGACAATGGCCGTGTTCACGCCGCCCACCAGCTTTAAGGGCAGGGCCAGCACCCCCTCTGCCTTTTCAATCACAACATCCTGCCAGTCGGCCTCAAGGCTGATGCCCTTTTTGCGCAGGTAGCGCCGCAGGGCCTCATTGTTGGCGGTGCTGCTGCCGTATATTTTCCAGGCATTCATAAAGCGCACACGGGCATTGGCCCGGCTTATGGGCGATTTATCCATGGCCTGAAACCAGTTGATCCAGTCCTGGGCCTGTGCGCCTGCACCGGGTATGTCAGTTACCGGGTTTACAATGTGGGTGTTCATAACAGTGCATTTGCCTGGTAGGCGTTGTGTGTTTTCAGGGTTTGCAACAGGGTGCGGGCCCTGGCCGCGTTTTCATGGCCCCGGCCGTAACCAATCATGGTTTTGGCCAGTGCGGCCAGCATTTCGTACCGCGAAAAACCCAGGCGCAGGCCCAGGCGTGCGGCAAACTGGTCGCACAGTGCCTCATTATCAGGGGTGCGGTACAGCCAGTGGGCCAGCTCATGGAACAGCACAAAGCATACGGCCTGCATGCTTTGCCCTGCCAGGTGTGCCTTGCCAATAAGCAGTATGGCATGGTTGGCCGCCCATAATATGCTGGCCGGGCTGTTCAGCGCCGTGCCGTCAGGCCGGGTTAGTACCTGCAGCACCCGGTAGGTAATGGGCAGGCCGTTTACGGTGCCCCGGTGCCCCACGGGCAGGGTGTGCAGGGTGGCGGCCAGGTGCACGGCAAAGTCAACAAAGCTGGCCACCCCAGCAGGCAGGGGCCAGGCGGGCAGCCTTCTGCGGGCCAGCCGGTAGCGCCCCGGTTTGGTGCGTACCCAACCTTTGGCGGTGCGGCGGTACAGGCCAAAGTGCAGCCGGGTAAAGGTAAAGGGCAGGGGGAATTCAACCAGGCCGCTGTGGGCCATATGGAACTGCCGGTTAAAGTACAGGTGGCCGCCCCCTTTTTCTTTGCCTCGGGCCAGGTATTGGCCCGGTGCCAGCTGCACGTACAGTACTGCAATGGTGCCTTTCACCTTTTGGTAGTGGGTTGGGTTTGTACTGGTTTAGGCCGGTTTATGCCAGCTTCAGTCTTTGGGCCATGGCCAGTACCTTCTGGGCGGTGGTGGCCTTATCGGCCGCCCGGTATTGCTCCCAGTACTTCTTCAGCTCAGGGTCTGCCAGCCAGCCGTGGTGCACGTTGGCGGCAATGTTTTCGGCACGTTCGGCCCAGGTCTGGCCCTTTTGCCTGCGGTAGTCATCAGCTATTTGAAACCGCTGCCGGTCTTCATCAGTAATGGGCGCGGCCGAGGCTGTGGTGCCCGGTGCGGGGGGTGTATCTGGGCCGGTGTTGCCGTTGGGTTGCTGCTGGCTTTTTTGCCTTTTGTGCAGGGCCACGCCCCCGGCAATGATGAGCACCACCACAACAGCAATGACAATAATGACGGTTCTGTTCATAGGTTGTTTGTTTATAAAGCTTTTGTTTTTTTCTGTAGGTAGGTAATGAGTGCGATCAGGGCCATGATTAACAGCACGGTGCCCAGCAGGCTGAGGCCCATGGCTATGTAAGCCGCCGCTGATACCTGGTTGCCGCCCTGATTACCAACCTGATTGCCAGCCATGCCAGTGCCTGCCGGGGCCCCGCTGGTGGTGGTTGCCATTGGGTTGGGTGGCGGGTGCGTGCTGTGTTTGCTGGCCTGCTGCTGCCTGTAGTGGTGGCTGGGCCCCGGTGCTGTGTTAACCGGTTTTGGGGCTAAGGGGCCGCTTACGGGCAGGGCTGGTTTAACCGTGCGGGTAGGCTGGCTTGCTGGCAGGCGGGGCCTGGTTTCGGCTGGGGTAACTATGCCTGGTGCCGGCCCAGAGAATGAGCCTGTGCCACAGGTGGTGCAGGTGGTACACATGGGGTTATTGCTTGGGGTTATTGCTTTATTTTTTTCAGGATGAAATAGGTGCCCAGGGCCAGTGCTACCAGGGCCACGGCCATGGCCACTATCAGCAGGGCGTTGTTCTTGGCTTTCTGCTCTTGGGCGTGGGCGTTGGCCCTGACCAGCTCTGGGTTGCTTTGTGCGGCAAGGGCCTGCTTTTCAGCATCAAGCCGGGCCTGTTCAAGGGCGGTGCTGCTGTTGGCTGCCAGCCGGGCTTCTTCTTTGGTAATGCTGGCCACGGTTTCGGCCAGTTGGGCTTCTTTGGCGGCAATGGAGGCTATGGCGGTATCAATAGACTGCTGGTGGCCCCGCTGGCATTTTTTTCTGTTGTTAAACAGGCCGCCTTTGCAGCTGTCGCGCATGTTTTCCCAGGTGCCAATGTCAGTTTTGTGCTGCACCACCTCCTGCTGCAGGCGGGCCAGCTGGCTTTGCAGTTGCAGCAGGTAGTCAGATGAAATGGGGGTAAACTGGCTGGCCTGCAGGTGCTGCCCCAGCTGGTGCAGCTGCCTGTTAAGGGCGGTGCCCCTTACTATCAGGGCATCGGCCCCGGTGGCCACTGCCCTGGCCAGCTTCAGCGCCTTGATGTTGCTGCGGGCGTGGGCCAGGGCCTGGCGGTTGGCTTCGGGCTGCTGGTGGTTGGCATCTATCAACAGTGTTTTTGTTGGCTTGTTGTGCATGGGCTGTTCAGGTTATGGCTTTTGCTGGCCGCTTGGCGAACAGGGCTATGATGAGTATACCGGTTATGAGCAGGGCAAAGGCCCCGGCGGCAATGGCCATGTTGGTTTGTGCTTTGCGCCGGGCGGCTGCCTGCCGCAGGGCTTCGGTCTGGTTGTAGGCGTTTAATCGGGCTATTTCAAGCTGCTGCGCCTGGCGTTTGCGGCAGTTGCCCCCGCCCACCGGGGGGCAGTTGCCGTTGCTGCCGGTAACCAGCCCCAGGGCTGTGCCTAATGCGGTAAATATGCCCATAGCGGTGGCTTAGCTGCTTTTTTTGTTTTTCATCACTACCCATACCACCAGCAGCACCAGAACCAGCACCAGTGCCGCTGCGGCCACAATGGCCACGGTATAGTCGTTGCCTTCTGCCTCGCCCGGCGGCAAGGGTGCCGGTAGGGGCGGTGGCGGTGGGTTGGGCGTTTGCCTGCCCTGAAACAGGTTGTTAAAGCCTATGAGGGCTTCTTCTAAAAAGCCCCAGAATTTGCCCTTCTGGTTGGCCCTGCCCTGCTGCTGTGCCGCTATGGCCTGCTGCACCTGGCCGTGGGTAATGCTGAAATCGTAATTCATGGGCTGATTAGTTTTTTAAGGTGAATGATGATGGCCAGCGTCAGGTACACGGCCAGCAGGCCCATGACTGCCATGGCCCAGGGGTGGTTCAGGTTGTTGTTGTGGTTGCTGTTCTGTGCAGGTTGCACGGCCTGCCTATCAGCATAATTGCCGTCAGAGGCACCGCCAGGCACTGAATCATCAGCGGTGGCCATGGTGCCCTTCCTGCCGTTAAGCAGTGGCCAGTGGGGGTGGTACATGGCTACCCTGTCTACCCCGGCCTCTCTGTGGTTAACCAGGT
>CAZXTW010000184.1:0-9707 GCA_964643525.1 uncultured Roseivirgaceae bacterium | reverse complement strand
TAGCGGTTGGCAAATACCACATCAAACTGTTCCATGCGGGGGCCGTTTTCAAATACACCCTCTGCAATGCCATTTTTTATTTGCTGGGTTACCCTGCGGTACAGGGCGGGGAAGTAGCCCAGCCTGCTGTTGTTTTCAATGGCCCAGGCAATAATCTCATCCAACTTCTCAATTACTTCGTCAATGCTGGTGGCCAGGTGCGTGTTGGCTTGGGTTGGTGGCATGGTTTCTTTCTCAGGTTGTGGTATTGCAGGCATATTAGCCATATTATCTGTACCGGCCAAGCCTGCTGTATGTTGCCTTAATTAAATACGTATTGGCCCTGGTTATTGATGGTTATGTTGGGCAGGGTGTGGTGGGTGGTAAAATGGGTGTAACCCGGTTGCAGGTTTTGCCAAAAGTTGGGTAAAGTGGGCTGCTGGCTGTACTGTTGCTTAAGCTGGGCCATATTTTGGCTGGTAAGCCTGGCAGGAAATATCCAGAAAGGTATTTTTTGCTGCCCTGCATTGCGGGCTTCTGTAGCCATGACGTATACCTCTTTAATGTACTGGTCAGTAATGGGTATGCAGCCTATGGTTACGCAGGCCCCGTGTAAAAAAATATCGCCACCGGGGCGGGCGGCCTCAGTAAGCAATTTGTCTGATTTATTGGGGTAGTTAATACCCAGCGAGAGGTAAAAGCTGCTGTAGGGGTTAAACCGGTCAATATGGTAGTACCCTTCAGGTATTTGGTAGTCGCCCTCGCGGCGTTTTGGCCCTAATATGCCTGAAGTGGTGCAAAACTCATAGGTGTGTACCAGCGTAAACTGCGCTTGTTGCCTGCCTTTGGCCCAAACCTCTACCTGTTGTTCTTGCTTAAAGGCTATTATAAGGAGTTGGTAGCTGCTTGTAATGCCAGCATTGGTAAGGTACGCTTTGACTGTGGCCTCCTTTTCAGTATAGGCTGTGCGCACCCGTGAGTAGCGCCTTTGCTCTTGCTTAAAGGTGCGCGTTTGCGCAAGGCTGGTGTGGGGTAACAAATACATTAGCACTAATGTAAACAACCAAAGGGCCGGGCGCAGCATCATTAATGTACTTTTACTGTCAAGCTCATGGTTTGGCCGGTGTGGGTAAATTGAGACTCTTCAAAGTTGGCCGGCCTGAAGGTGGGGCGCACATTGTTTGAAAAGCCATAGCCCTCTCTGGGTATGCCCATCCAGTTGGTGTCAAGCTCGTTGTTGTTATTTTCATCATGAAAAACAGCCAGGGCATAGGTGCCTGTTGGTATATTATTAAAGGCAAGCACCAGGTCTTTGCCCGGCTCAACAGGTAGGGTAACTGTGCGGTAGGGCTGTTTCATGAAGTTGGCCTCTGAGTTGTATATGGAAGCCATGAGCTGGCCCTTTTTTACCTTGGGGCCCTCTATGGTTACTTCAATAGTGCCTGCTTGTGGCTGCTGGGCATGTAGGGTGAGCATACTGAGGCTGCCCACCAGCGAAACCAGGGCAGCAACTAAAAACAATCTTTTCATAAGTGGTAACAGGTAACCGCCAGGCATAAGCATGGCACACATATAATAGGTATTAATTCAACTACTAACAGATATTAATTCAACTACTAACAGACACCTAACGGCACCGGCACCAACTTGTTGTTGGTGCCGGTGGTTTTAGTGCTATTATTAACGTTTTTTATAAGTTGTCGTTCCAGAATTCGGTCATCATGGTATACAGGTGCATGCGGGTATAGCCACCATACAGGCTGTGGGCCTTGTCAGGGTAGTAGAAGGTGTCAAACTGTTTGCCGGCCTGTATCAGGGCCTCTTGCAGCACTACGGCGTTTTGAAAGTGCACATTGTCGTCACCTGTGCCGTGTATCAGCAGGTATTTGCCACGCAGGCGGTCAGCAAAAAACACAGGGCTGTTTTTGTCATACCCATCAGGGTTGTCTTGTGGGCGCTTCAGGTAGCGCTCAGTATAAATGGTGTCATAAAAACGCCAGTTGGTTACGGGGGCTACGGCTATGCCTGCTTTAAATACATCGGCGCCTTTAAACATACATAATGACGATACATAGCCACCAAAGCTCCAGCCCCAGATGCCTATGCGGTTGCCATCAACATAGGGCAGCCCGGCTAGGTAGCGGCCTGTGGCTATCTGGTCTTCAGCTTCCAGCTTGCCCAGGTCGGCATAAGTTTGCTTTTTAAAGGCTTCGCCCCGGCCGCCGGTGCCGCGCCCGTCAACCACGGCTACCACATAGCCCTGCTTTACCAGGTATTGGTGCCAGTAATAATGGCCACCGCCCCATCTGTTGCGTACCTGCTGCGAGCCTGGGCCGCTGTACTGGTACATCACCACGGGGTATTTGTTGTTGGCATCAAAATCATTGGGCTTTAAGAAAAAGCCATTCAGCGAGGTGCCGTCTACCGTTTCAAACGTAAAAAACTCTTTATCGGCCAACTGGTAGCGCTCGGCCTTTTCAAGCAGCTCAGCGTTGTCTTCCAGCGTCTTGATTTTGCTGTTACGCTTCACAGCATACAGGCTTACGTTAAGTGGGGTAGTGGCGCTGCTGTGGTAGTCAAGGTAATACTTAAAGTCGTTGCTCATATTTACCCGGTGGGTGCCGGTGGCGGCTGTAAGCTTAACCTTGTTTTTGCCGCTCATTTCAACCGAGTAAAAGTATCGTTCTAATGGCGAGCCTTCAGTACTCATATAATATACCTTTTGGCGGCGGCTGGCCTCATCAATACCAATAAAGCTGGTTACCTCCCATTGGCCTTTGGTAATTTGGTTTACCAGGGTGCCATCTACCGTGTAGCGGTACAGGTGCTTGTAGCCGTCTTGCTCGCTGGCATGTACAAAATGCTTGCCATCGCTCAGGTAGGTCAGGTAGTCGGTATCGTTAATATCAATATAGGTGTCGGTTTTTTCTTTCAATACCACGTTGGTATTGCCCGTGGCAGCATCGGCATGTAAAATATGCAGCTCGTTCTGTAGCCTGTTCATGCGCGAAACAGAAAGCACGTTGTTGTCTTGCGTCCACTGCATGCGGGGTATATAAATATCGTCATTGGTGCCAATGTCAACTGCTACGCGCTTGCCATCAGTCAGGTTCACGATGCTTACCTTTACAATAGAGTTCTGCTCGCCAGCTTTGGGGTACTTAAAGCGGTAGTCGTACGGGTAGGTGGGCTGGGCCGACCATACCTGCATATTGTATTCTTTTACGCGGCTTTCGTCAAAAGTATAAAAGGCCAGCTTATCGCCATTGGGGCTCCAGAAAAAGCCCTTTACAAAGCCAAACTCTTCTTCATAAACCCAGTCAGTAGTACCATTAATAATGCTGTTGCGGGCGCCGTCGTCAGTAATCTGGTCTACTCTTTGATCAGCCAGGGTCACCACAAACAGGTTATTGCGGCGTACAAAGGCTACCTTATCTGCTGCGGGCGAGAAGGTGGCGTACGATTCCTGCCCCTGAGTTGACAGGGCGTTTACTGTTTTGCCGGCCACATCATACACAAAGTAATCGGCTGTGTATGAGTAGCGGTAAATGCGGCTGGTGTTGGTGCGCAGCAGTATTTTGCTTTCGTCGCTGCTAAACTCATACCCCTGTATAGTCACTTGGGGGTCTAATGAGGCCCCCTCAACAATAGTTTCTACCGGGGTGCCGGTGGTAATGTCATATTTAACAATGTTGTTATTTTCAAGCACGCTGTAATAGCGGCCGTCCTTCATCCAGTTTACCTGCGATACACTGCGCTGGCCAAACAGGTTGTTTTGAATGGCGTCTTCTAAACTAAACGTTTCCTGTGCATAACCAGCCTGTGCTACAAACAGGGCAAGCAATAACAACAGCTTGGGGAATGTCTTCATAGTAAAAGTTAATCCATTATTAAATTTCAGCCGGTAAATATACACTTTTTCGCGTGTAAGGGTAGGGGGGTACGGCCTGCTAAAACTTGATGCCGAACGAAAACTGCGGGGTAACGCCCAGCGAGCTGAGGTCGTCAAAGCGAATAATAGGCTGGTTATTGTTTTGCTGGCCTGGCCCATTATTGGGCAGGTTTTGTGTGGGCAGGCCCACCGTTTCGCGGTCAATAATATTGGTGCGGTTGTACAGGTTAAAGATAGAGGCCGAGAGGCGCCCCTCGTTATTGCCCAGCTTAAACAACCAGCTTACGCCCACATCCATGCGGTGGTAGTTGGGCAGGCGCAGGCCATTGCGTGCTGCAAAGTCGAGCTTTAGCACCTGCTCGTCACTGCCGCGCAGCCGTACATACTCGGCATCTTCCAGTTCACTAAACGGTGTGCCCGAGCCGTATATCCATGATACATAAAACTCAAACTGCTTCAGGCTGTAGGTATTGACCAGCTTCAGCTCGTGGCGCTGGTCATGGTCTGCCGCATAGGGGTTGTTGTTGTCAATTTCTCGGTGGCGGTAGTCAACCTTGCTCAGGGTGTAGGCCAGCCAGCCCCGGTAACGGCCTTTGGTTTTTTGCAGCATCACTTCAATGCCCCTGCTTTTGCCGGTGCCTGAAAAAAATACGCGGTCAAAATCATCAGTAGTGGTAATGCGGTTGCTGCCGCGCAGGGCATACTCTAGCAGGCCGCCAAAGTTGCTGTAATAGCCTTCAATATTCAGGGCATACTGCTTGCCCTCCCAGCCCAGGCCCAGCGATACATGGTCGGCCCGGTGCACGTCCAGAATGTCGTCATCTGCCAGAATGTAAAAGTCACGGCTGTTTTCAAGCGTCTGGTCGCTACTTACCTGGTTAATAAACTGGTTGTGGCGGCCATAGGCCCCTGTAATATGCACCTGGTTGGTGAGCTGGGCCACAAAGTTTAACCGGGGCTCCAGGTAAGCCTTGTCAGTTACATCATAATAGTACGCCCTGAAGCCCGTATTGACCGATAGCCAGGGGCGGGGCATCCAGGCATACTGGGCATAGGCCGCCAGCAGGCTGGCCTGGTTGGCCGAGTTGTTGGTAACGAGCGTATTGCCCAAAAAGTGGTTAAAGGCATTGCTTATGCGGTTGTACTGTGCCCCCAGCTGCAGCACCTCGTTGTTATTGACATGCCACTGGTGGTTGTAGGCCACGGTAAAATCTTCTACCCGGTTAAACTGGTCGGTGGTTACGGTATCTTCAAACGTGGTGGCTTCGGCCTGGGTGTTTTCCTGTATTTCAGTCAGGGCAAAGGTGCTGGTGTATTCTGAGCCTGACAGCAGCCAGGTGCCATTGTGGCGGCGGTTCCACTGGCGGGCCCATTGTATTGAGCCGCCAATATTGCCCCACTCGGTGCGGCCGGTGTTTTGGGTGTTTACCTCCAGCGTATCGCCCAGCAGGTCGCGCCGCTGCTCAAAAAAGGTCAGTACATCATCACTTTTGTACAGGCTCAGGCTCAGGTCGTCGCGCAGGCTCAGGCTGTAGCTTAGCTTGGCGTAATAATCATTGTACAGAAAATCAGGTTGCAGGGTGGCCTGTTGTGGTGGCTGTTGCTGCTGCGGGGGCGGTGGGGGTTGGCCGCCGCCACCTCCGCCACCGCCTGGTGGTGGCGGCCTGTTGGGGGGTGGGGGCATGGCGTTAATCTGCTCTTGCTCAAGATTGGCAATGGTGCTGAACAGATCAGTATAGA
The DNA here is from genome assembly GCA_964643525.1 of uncultured Roseivirgaceae bacterium. Classification (GTDB taxonomy): domain Bacteria; phylum Bacteroidota; class Bacteroidia; order Cytophagales; family Cyclobacteriaceae; genus CAZXTW01. The sequence continues at coordinate 4,096 of CAZXTW010000184.1, read as the reverse complement.
GGCCTGTTTCTATCAGCTCTGAGTACGAGTGGCGGGCTGCTAAAAACAGCGAGCCCCTGCCCTTGTGCAGGGGTAGCTCAGCAGTGGCATTTACGCTTAGCAGGTTCAGGTCAAAGCTACCGCCGGCGGCCTTGGTGCTGCCGTCTTTGCCGGTAATATCAATTACCCCACCGGCACGGCCGCCATAACGGGCCTCGTAGCCACCCTTAAGCAGGCGGGCCGATTTTATGGCATTGGGGTTAAAGGCGCTGAGGTAGCCAAAAAAATGGTCAGCATGGTAAATGGTAAAGCCATCAAACAGTATCAGGTTCTGGTTGGGGGTGCTGCCCCTGATAGAAAGCTGGGCCGATACGTCGTTGGTGCCCTGCACGCCGGGCAGGTACTGCATGGCACGCAGCACGTCGGCCTCGCCCAGCTGCAATAGCGACCGTGTGTTGACCGGGTTCATGGTAATGTTGGCGGTTGATTTATCGAGCTGGTACAGCTGTATGCTTTCAGCGTTTACAATTACTTCTTCCAGCTCGCGCGGGGCAGGGGCCAGGGCCACCTGTAGCTGCTGGTTGGCAGCCTGCCGGTTAAGTTGCAGTGTTTGGGGCTGGTAGCCTAAAAAGTTAACCGTAATGGTGGCGGTATCGGCTACATTCACCAGGGTAAACAGGCCTTCGGCATTGGTCAGGCTTCCGGTATTGCTGCTGCTGCGCAGGGTGGCGTAGGGCAGGCTTTCGCCGCTGGTGGCATCACGCACCACGCCCTGCACCGTAATTAATGAGGGGCCCGGGCTGTTGTTTTGATCGCGCTGCCGGCTGATCAGCACGCTGCGGGCATCTACCACCACAAACGTCAACTCAGTGCCGGCCAGCAGCTGGCTGAATGCTTCAAACAGGGTAAGCTCAGTAAAACTAACGGTTACTTCAATGTTTTTAACTGCTTGCTCGCCATAGGCCAGCCGCAAGTTGTACTGTTTTTTTAAGGTTTTCAGGGCCTGTTTCAGGGGGGTGGCTTCAGCCTGGTAGCTTAGCCTCGGGGGGGCATCATTTTGGGCATGGCTGCTGTTGGGTATCAATACAACCAGCAGGGCAAATGCCATGGCCAGGCACAGGGCATACAAGCGGGGCAATATGGTCAGGTACTGTTTAATGGTACAGAGACTCTTTTGGGTAAAAGTAGAAAAACCAAAGCTATACAATGCTACCGAACCTGCCAAAGGCAGGCGGTAGGCACAATACGAGAGTTACATTAAATTGTAGAACTGTTTTATGAGTAGAAAGTAGATCAATACATATAGGTATACTTAATACAGGTGTTATGAACAAACTTAATTTCTTGCTTCAGTAATGGTTATGGTGCGGCCTTCTTCAGTAAACGTCAGGTTCATGGGCACGCAAATCAGGCGTAGTGATACGTCACGGTCGTTGCCATCAATAAACCCGGTATACAGGGCATCACCAATTGATTGTGGCGCCAGCACCACTGTTACATCAAACTGCCGCTCAAAGGCTGCCACCACGTAGCGAAAGGGCTTTTCACGAAACTCAATGGTGCCGCCTATCCAGGTATTGGCTGTGGCTGCCTCAAAGGCCAGCATCTGGCGCTTGTTGCCCTCGGTTTTGGCCACACCTTCACCGGGGGTTAGGGTTACTGGTGCCTTTTCGCCTGTCATGGCTACTTTAACCTTGCCGGTACTGCACTTTACGGTAAAGCCGTCGGGGCGGTCGTACACGTTAAAGCTGGTGCCCAGTACGGTAGTAGTGCCCTGTGGGCTGTTTACGGCAAAGGTGCTGCCCTTTTCTACTTCAAAAAAGGCTTCTCCTTCCAGGCTAACCTTGCGGTTCAGGCCCCAGGTTAGCTTGTTGTAGGCCAGCTTACTGTCAGCATTGAGCGTAACCGTGCTGCCATCGGGCAGGGTTACCGTAGCCTGTTGGCCACGGGCGGCGTAGGTGCTTACGTTGCTTACCTGCAGGGCGGCAAAGCCCGCCACCAGCAGCAATAGCAGCCCCGCCGCTATGCGCAGGCCCCAGCGCATGGGGTTCAGCTGCACTGTTTTTGTGTCTTTAGTTTCCCCAGGGGTTCCCTCAGGCCTGGCATCAGGTTGCGCTGCCTCAGGCTGCATGGTTACCACTTTTCCTTCAGCGGTATCAGTGGCGTCGCCCTGTTCTTCGGCCAGCTCTTTGTCTAAACGGGCAAACAGGTTATTCACTGATTCTTCGCTGGGTTGTTCATCAAATGGGAAGCTTTCTAATTTGCTTTTTACGGTTTTGTCGAGTTCCATCACCTTTAATACTTTATACTTTCTTTATCGCTTGTCGTACATGTGGGATAAGGCTCCCTGTAATTTATTTCTTGCTTTGGCCAGGTTGCTTTTTGAGGTGCCTTCGCTAATGTTCAGCTGCTCGGCTATTTCATGGTGCTTGTAGCCCTCAACGGCATATAGGTTAAACACCAGCCGGTAGGCGGGAGGCAGCTGCTGCACGGCGGCCATAATGTCCTGGCTGCTTAGCTGCTCCAGGGCCCCTTCGTCATGGCCCACTTCGTAGGCCGCTTCAATATCCTGGTGGTGCTGGTGCTTCTCGTTGCGGCGGTAGTAGTCAATGGCCGCGTTCACGAGTATACGCCTGAACCAGCTTTTAAAGGCCTGTGCTTCGTCATAGCGGGTTATGTTTTTAAATAGCTTAATAAAGGCATCTTGCACAATTTCTTCAGCTTCAGCGCGGCTTTTGCCGTACCTGAGGCCTATGCTCATGCTGTAGGCATAGTACTGCCGGTACAGTGCCTCCTGGCTTTTGCGGTGGCCTGCTTTACAGCCTGTAATAATCTGGGGTAAGTTTTCTGACACTCGTTTTCCTAATTTTCGCTGCCAATACGCAGCGGTCATACATCCGGTTGCCTGTACCGGTTAAAATAATGAATTTCTTTTTGAAAGTGGGTAAAGGAGGTGTTGCACTACGTGGCGATTTGGGTTACGGGCATGGTAGTAAAGCCAGCTATGGCGTTTCATAACCGAGGGAAACCTCTCCACCATTCGGTAGCTTGTGAGGCAGGCTTAATTTGAAGCTGTAGCCCAACTAGTGGCAGGTGCCCTATGATGGCCATTTGCCAAAGTAATGTATATTTATACCAGTTTTTAACTTAGCCTTTACAATGAGTGACCTTTATATTGACCTGATGACTGACTTCGGGTTTAAGCGTGTTTTTGGCCGGGAGGCCTCTAAGCGGTTTTTAATCCATTTTCTCAATACAATCATACGGCCAGCTTCACCTATTACCAGCCTTATTTATTATAATACTGAGCAGGTAGGCGAAGCCAAGGAAAGCCGCAAGGTGGTGTTTGATATACACTGCGCCACAGCTACAGGTGAACGTTACCTTATAGAGATGCAGAACGATTACCAGAAAAACTTTATTGAACGCTCAGTCTACTACGCTGCCATGTCTTTGGTAGGACAAGGCGAAAAGGGTGCTGGTTGGCAGTATGCCACACAGTCGGTAAATACAGTATGTTTGCTGAATTTTCCGCTGTTGAAACGAGTTAACCAGTCTGTACAGCGTACCATTACCTTGACTGATACGGTTACCTGTGAAGAGTTTACCGATAAACTGAACTTTTATTATGTAGAATTCCCTAAATTTGATAAGGGTATTGATGAGTTACACACTGACTTAGACCGTTGGTTGTACCTGTTCAAAAACCTGCATAAATTAAAAACGCGGCCTGCCGCCCTTCAAGTTGGAATTTTTAAAGAGGTATTAGCCATGGCAGAAATAGCAAAAATGAGTGCTGATGACCAATGGGCCTATCAAATGAGCCTGAAGCACAAACGCGATTACAATAATGTAATGAGCACAGCAAGAGAACTGGGCTTAGAAGAGGGTGTGAAGCAAGGGATAGAACAAGGTTTGGAGCAAGGCAGAGCACTAGGCGTGAAGCAAGGCATAGAAAAAGGCATTGAGCAAGGCATAGAAAAAGGCATTGAGCAAGGCATAGAAAAAGGTATTGAGCAAGGCTTGGAGCAAGGTGAAGATGCCAAGGCCCAGAAAGTGGCGGTTAAGATGCTCAGAAAAGGTGGTGTATCTGTTAATGATATTGCTGAGTTCATTG
>CAZXTW010000183.1:0-9722 GCA_964643525.1 uncultured Roseivirgaceae bacterium | reverse complement strand
AGATTTGCTGAAAGAAATTGCCAGTGAAGGCGAAACCACTACTGCCACCGCGCCGCCACCAGTAGCCCAACGCCCAACGCCACAAACTGCACCACCACCATTACCTACCACACGTAAAGAGCCCACCAGCGCACAAAACCAGCGGGGCAATATTATGGAGCGCTATGAAGATACCATGGCCCGCTACCAGCAGTCTATCAAAGATGCCGATCGTTTTGAAAACGATGAGATGTTTGACCCTTACCAAACAAATCTCTTTAAAGGCACCAATAAAAAAGGCAAGCGCCGCTCAAAAGAAGCTTACCGCCTGGTGCAGAAGCTGCAAAACCCTGCCGACCTGAAAGATGCCGTTATCCTGAAAGAAATTTTTGACCGCAAGTATTAAACAGGCCAATGCAGTCTCATCGTCGTTGGTGCAGTAGTCCTAACGACAATAGTACAGTAGTCCTAACGACAGTAGTACAGTAGTCCTAACGACAGTAGTACAGTAGTCCTAACGACAATAGTACAGTAGCCTCATCGTCGTTGGTATTGCTGTACCAAAGGCGTATGTACAGTGCTGGGTCATAACCTCAGCCAGAGTAGCACCAAAGACCATTACCCTACTGTTGAATAGACTATACAATTATTACACTTTAACACCTGTTGCCATCAAAGTAATCAACTATACATATTTAAAATTGATCTACACATGTTGTTATGTTTTGGTGACTGATTGGTTTTTTTGTTTAGTTTTGATGCACAATGACTAACTCAGCTTCAACCCCGCCTATTAACGGCAACGATAACAATAGTGACTACAAACCTTTACCAAGTGATGCCTTTGTTAGAAAGGTGTTGAAAAGAATACCCTTGGTACGCATTCTTTTCAAGTTAGTATTAGGGCCAGAAAAAGCTGCCATGATTGATTGGTCATCCCTTAAAGCTGCTGATTCTGCTTTGGTGACAAGTACATTAAAGCGTCGCAACTTAGATTTACTTTTCTCAGTCAAGTACCTTGACTACACCAACCTGAACCTGATGCTGGTTTTTGAACATAAGAGCTATATACCTGCCAAGGATAAGTCTCCTCTATTACAGTTACTTAAATATGAAGTTTCCGTTTATGAAGCACTTGAAGACTACCGAAGAGAAGAGAATGTGAGGCGACGGAAAGCTAATGTTCCACCTATTGATGAGCCTATGGGAGGTATTACTTCTGTACTATTTTACCATGGAAAGCGACCTTGGAAAGCACTAAATTGGAAACAGTGGACAGGTTTTGATCAATTGCCCAACGAAAAACAGTTAATAGGTATCAAGGATTATAGTTACAGTGTTTGTGACATCAGTAAAATGACTAACGATGAGTTGATCAACTTTTTTAGTCAATCGGCTGACCTGATGCTTATGGCTTTGTTTACTCGCCATAGCTATCTGAAAAAACTAGACGCTGCCAAAATTGATTCTCTTCTAAAATTGGCGTATAATACACAATCAGCTAATGAAGGCTTCAGCATTTTAGATGAACTTAGTGCCTATATCTCTGAAATGGTTGAACCACATGAAGAAGAAGACGTTATAAAAGTAGTAAACAAGTATGATGAGCACCTAAAACACAAACTGATGAGCATCGCAGAAGCAAGAGAATTAAGAGGTATAGAAAAAGGCATAGAACAAGGTATTGTAGCCATGTTAAAAAGTGGTAAGCTGGTACCTGGTGAAATTGCATCATTGCTTGATGTGCCATTACAAACCGTCAAAGAAATTAAGCAGAAGCATCATTTATGAAAATAAGTGGGTACCTCTCTAATGATCAAACATCAAGCAAAGGTAGCCATCTTTAGAATAACTGCATCTCATCAATTAAGGCAATAAAAAAGGCGCAACCATGGTTGCGCCTTCCTGATTTTTATACCAATTACTTTTATTACATGGTAGCGGTGGCAGCTTTGGCAGCAAACTCTAACTTAAAGCCAACGCTTACTTTGTCGTGAATTACCTTATCTTTTAACTGTTCGGTAATTGAGGCTTCGCTATTGTAGCTTACGTTCCATTGGGTGCGATCAATTACAAACTGCGCTTCGGCACTTACTTTGCCTTCAGTAATTTCAACTTTGGCAGGGAATTCAATACCTTTAGTAGTACCACGAAGGGTCAGGTTACCAGAAATTTTGTGATTAATGCCAGCTACCGTCTGGTCTTCGCCTGCGGCGGGGGTATAAGGGGCCACACCGGTAATTTCAAACTTGGCAGTAGGGTGGTTGGCTACATCAAAGAAATCATCATTTTTCAGGTGGCCAATCAACTTACCTTTGCCAGTCTCGTCAGTCAGGTCAAGTACATCAATGGCATTCATGTCAATATCAAAGCTGCCGGTAATTTTCTCACCTTCAACTTCAATATGGCCGTCAGTAATGCCAATGGTGCCGTTGTGGCTTTTGGTAGGGGCAGAACCGATCCAGGTTACATGGCTGTTGGCAGCAAGCTGGTAAGCAGTAGCTTCAGCAGTAGCCTTGACAGCATCTTTGGCATCGGTTACCGTAGCGTCTGAGCCTTTAGGGCTTTGCGCACAGCTGGCTAATAATGCCAGGGTGGCCAGGGTAAGAATAATAGAATAAGTTTTAAACATGGTTTATGGAGTTATTTGTGCTCTCTGTATAATTGTGTGCGTACTGTTTCTTTCAACCGTTAATAGCAAACATGCTTAGTTTGCTTGTAATAAATGGGCATTACCTGCCCAACCGTTTCAGTTGGCAAAGTTACTGCAATTTTGTTTAATAGTTGCATCTGCACGTAAAACGTAGTTTAAGGAACTGTGCCCCTACCGCGAAATTAGGCCATGTGTTGTCGGTTTTGTTTTGTTTTTGGGGTAGTGCAATTACCCCTATCTTTTATATTCAAGGCTTAACTAAAACAAACCAAAGTGCCAAAGCTTGTTGAATTACCTACAATACATATGTACCTACCTTTTTTAAGGCCGGGTTCAACAGCCAGGTTTTCTACAATCAATTACCGCTTATCAGCCAGTTCGGCACAAAAAGTAGATCAATCGTTAACTGTATTGCCCATATTGATTATTATTGGCCAACCATTGTTGAATACACCTTCAAATAAACTAGTAGTATGGCATTGATCAGGTCTGTTCGTGGCATTGCCCCCAAGTTTGGCCAGCATTGTTTTCTGGCAGATAATGCCACCGTGGTGGGCGAGGTAGTTACTGGTGATTACTGCAGCTTTTGGTTCAATGCAGTAGTGCGTGGCGATGTACACTCGATTACCATGGGTAATTATGTGAACGTTCAAGATGGGGCCGTCATTCATTGCACCTACCAAAAAGCCAAAACCGTAATAGGGCATAAGGTATCTATTGCCCACAACGCCATTGTGCATGGCTGCACGGTAGAAGATCATGTGCTCATTGGCATGGGCGCCATCGTGATGGACCATGCCGTGGTAGGCACAGGCTCTATCATTGCAGCAGGTGCAGTGGTATTGGCCAATACCATTGTTGAGCCAGGCAGTATTTATGCTGGCACACCCGCCAAACGCGTCAAGGCCGTAGGGCCTGAGCTACAGGATATTTTTGAACGCACAGCCAACAACTATGTCAAATATGCCGGTTGGTACCAGAATGAAGACTAACAACCCCGCAAAGTGTAAATAAACCGCTGCCATGATTACAATTTCAAAACCAGAAGCAACAGAATACAATCCCTTTTATGCCAATTACATCAATAAGGTAGAAACTACTGATGTACTGGGCTTTTTAAAAACACAGGGTGAAGCATTTTGTGATGTTTTGTATGCCCTGCCGGCCGAAAAAGGAGACTATGCTTATGCCCCAGGTAAGTGGACGGTAAAAGAACTGCTTGGGCATATTAACGATGCCGAGCGGGTATTTGCTTATCGGGCCTTGTCTATTGCCCGGGGTGAGCAACAGCCGCTGCCAGGCTTTGAGCAGGACGATTACGTGCAGGCTGCCAAGTTTAACCAACGCACCCTGGCCAGCCTGATTGACGAGTTCAGGTATTGCAGGCTGGCTACCCTGCACCTGTTCAATAACTTTACTGAGCATGAGCTAACCCGTGCCGGCACAGCCAGTGGTAGCCCTGTAACCGTCCGGGCCATTATTTATATAGTAGCAGGCCACCTTAACCACCACAGGCAGGTACTTAAGGCTAACTATGGCATTGGCAAGTAACTGATGATGTTTAATGACAATTAATACCAGGCTATATGACTTTCGACGCTACCAAAAACTACCCTAAACAGACTGATTCAAGGGTAATTATCCGTTTTCAAGACTGTGATCCGTTACAGCACCTGAACAACGCAAAGTACTTCGATTACTTTTTTAATGCGCGTGAAGATCAGGTAGCCAAGCTGTATGACGTACGCCCGGCCGATTTTTACAAGCAGCACAATGCCACCTGGGTTATTTATAACCACCAAATTGCCTATGTAAGGCCTGCCATGATGGGCAGCTGGGTGCGCATATTTTCACGCCTGTTGTGGTTTAACCACAATACCATTGTGGTTGAGTTTTATATGACTGACGAGCAGCGCACCCATTTAAAAGCCTTATTGTGGAGCACCATGCGCTTTGTTGATGTGGCCAAGGGCAACTCTATCGATCATTTTCCTGACGTGTTGCAGTACCTGAAAGGGGTGTGCCTGCCAGCGGTAGATTTTGAGCATACCAACTTCTCTACCCGCATCAAACAAATCAAAGCCGAAATCAAAGGGTAATAACCTAAAAACACCGCTATGAACTTTCTTATAAAGTTGGTATTAATGGCCCTTTCGGCCATGCTCTCGGCTTATTTATTGCCGGGCGTTAACATACTTGGGTTTGAATATGCGTTGTTGCTGGCGGCAGTGCTGGCCCTGCTCAATGCAGTGTTAAAACCCGTGCTGGTTATTTTAACCATACCCATTACCTTCTTTACCCTGGGGCTGTTTTTAATTGTTATTAACACAGTTATCATTTTAATTGCTGAGTCATTTATACCGGCCTTTACTGTTGATGGGTTCTGGTGGGCCATGCTGTTCAGCTTCTGTGTCTCTATCGTGAACAGTATTTTTGAAGACCTGGCTGGCACCAGGCAACGTAAAAAGTAGGTGCCAGAAGCTACCCCGCAGGTACGCGAGCAACAGGCTACAATACCAGCCAGTGGCACATGGTTTTAATAGCTTTTAAATCACGGTAAAGTGGCTTTAAGGTATCATGAATCTGGTCACGCATTACAGCTAAAATACCCTCCCAGCTCTGGGTTCTGTGCAATTGCTTACGATTGGCTGCTACCAGCATATGCTGTAACAAAAGCCTGTTTTGCGCCAGGGCCAGGGCCTGCATTGTATTGCCCCGTTGCTTTTGATTGACTAACTGCTTTTGGCAATTGGTAATATTGTGTTCTAATTGTGTGGTTAAAGTTTCTAACGCAACGTAGGTGTAATCGGGCTTGTCATTCATAATCTGGCTGTTAAACGTAGGCACTTTCATTTCATCAAAAATACATTAAGCCAGTTTCAGAAAATACAGTATTGGTACTGGGATATTTACCGATTTATGAATGTGAGGTGTGTTTTTTATGGTATAAGGTCAAAAATACGTGGGGTTACGTGGTGGTGGGCGGTGCAGTGCAGGCAGGTTCAGGCGGTAAGTAAGCTGTAACTCATGGCTACCCTGCGAAAAGGCCGAAAGGCTGGTCAGGGCATAGTCATACGCATAGCCCAGAAACAGGCCATCACCCAGGTGGCACGAAAACATGATACCTACACTAAGCCCCTGCCTGAAGGCAATGCCACCGCTAACGGTGTTTTTGTATATCAGGTTGGCGGCTAAATCTACCGCCATGGGGCTACCTTCCAGGGCATGCAGCAGGGCCGAAAGCTGCAATTGCGTTTGCCGGTTCAGGGCTTCACGGTGGCTTACATAAGCCAGTAGCTGCCTGGGGGCCCTTTGACTATCCTGCTGGCGGCTAAGGTCGGCCGTAGGTGCCTTCAAAAAGGCAGGTACTGACAAACTCAGCATAGTATTTTTCTGCTTCCAAACCACCCCACTGCCAAAATTGGGCTGCCAGGTTCTGATATTCTGCAAAAAATCAGGGTCGTTTGGGTTTTGCAGGTTCAGCCGCGTAAAATCAGAACGCAACAACTGCATGCCTGCCTGCAGGCCCATGGCAATATAACCGTGCCGCAGCTTAATATGGTAGGCATAGGTGCCGTAAATCTGGGTGTTTTCATGCACGCCCACCTGGTCGTGCGCCAGCCAAAGGCCCATGCCCAGGCGGCGGTCTTTCACCCCGGTATGGCTGCTAAACAGTACCGTATTCGGGGCCCCTTCAAGGTTTACCCATTGGGTGCGGTACACCAGGTTGCTGGTCCAGTACTGTTGGTTGCCGCTAAAGGCAGGGTTAATCAATAAATTATTGTGCATAAACTGCGTTAGCGGTACAAACCGTTGTTGGGCATACCCCACTGTGCACCATGCCATAAGCAGGCTTAGGGCCCCAAGGGTAAAGGGGCAGGGGCGGTATGTACTAGTGCTGTTCAGCTTAAGGCCGTTTTAGTTCAAGGTAGCCTGACTGGCGCGTTTCGCCATTGCCTTTATCAATAATATAAAAATAAGTGCCACTGGGCAAATTACTGCCCGTTGCCAACAGCCCTTTATTGGCTTTGCCGTCAAACACAACCGTTTGGTTGTCATACCCAGCCGCTTCATACACCAGCTGCCCGTTTCTGTTATAAATCTGCACCTTATTATCAGGGTAGCCCTCAATACACCCAATGGTAAAAAAATCGTTGCGGCCGTCGCCATTGGCCGAAAGGCCATTGTAGGCGTTCAACTGCTGCCCTATAGTAAAAGTCTGTTGGGCCGTACACGCATTGTCAGTGGTAATCATCACCTGGTAGGTGCCTGTGCCAAGGCCAGTTTCCTGCAGGTCGGTGCCGCCCGTGCTCCACGCCACCTGGTCAATAATAATGCCTGCCCCGGCTTGTACTGTAGCGGTGCCGCTGGCATCGTCACAGGTTTCAGGGGTAGTCAGCACTGCAAAACTGGGTACAGTGCGCTGGTCTTGTACGTAGGCACTAACTGTTGCACTGCGGCATCCGGTAAGGGTATCATACGCGGCCACCACATAAAGGCCGGTATCAAGGCCTGCCACAGAATCGCCCGTGGCTATGTGGCTTTGCAGGCTATCGGCCCGGTGCCACATAAAGTCATACGGCCCTGGGGTACTAGAGACTGCTGCCACCAGCCACCCGTTGGGGGTGCTGCAGTTGGTGCGTGCGCGGCTGCCCACAATCAGTGGCAGCGGCACATTGGCCAGTGCCTGCGCTACGCTGGCGGTATCAGTACCGGTGCAGCCCGTGGCGGTATCTGTTACCTGTACGCTATACAAGCCCACTGTAAGCCCCGTGGCTGTACTGCCCCTGCTCATGGCTGTGCCAGTAACAGGCCCGCTAAACCATTCTATCACATGGCTGCCGGCATCAATGCCTTCTATGGCCAGTTGGCCGCTGGCAATGGCTTCATCACAGCTGGTGCGGGCCCTGGTCAGGTCAATGCTAAACTGCGGTGCCCTGCGCTCATCAGCTATGGCAACCGAGGTGGGCTCACTTTGGCAGTGCAGCAGGCTGTCTTCAAAAACAATGACTGTATACGTGCCAGCCTCCATACCCGTGAGGGTTTGGGTGGTGGCCGCAGGGGTTACACGTGTATTGTTGCCAATGTACCACTCGTACCGATAGCGTCCGTTGGGCAGGCCATTCAGCAGGGTGGCGGTGGCTTGCCCGTTGGGGGCATTGCAGCTGGTTACAGGGCTGGCCGTAATGGCCACCTGGGGTGGCTGTTGGCTTTCAGTAATCGTGCCTGTAGCCGTTACCGTACAGCCACTGCTGCTGTCAGTCACCACCACAGCATAAGTGCCTGCGGGTTGTTGGGTTAGTAGGGGGCCAGTGGCTATGGCTATGCCGCTGGGCACCGCCCCACGGTACCATTGGTAGCTAAGGCGGGCGTGGGCACCAGCACCACTGGCGGTGGCCTGTAGCTGGCCGTTGGGGTGTGCAGCATTGCAGCTGGTCTGGGGTTGTGCTTCAGTAACCCAGGCGGCCAGCACCCTGGGCAGGCTGGGCACAGCAAACGTTTCAGTGGCCAGGCAACCGCTAAGCAGGCTTTGTACCGTTACCTGCTGCACACCGGCAGGCAGTTGCGTGGCCTCTGACTGGTCAGCACTGTACGCAGCCACCCCACCCGTCCAGGTAAAGGTAAAGCCACTGCTGGGGCCCTGTGTTTCTGTGGCTACGGCGGTGGCCCCGCCGGTAAATACAACAGCAGGCCCTTTGGTACAGGTACTATCTGCCAGAATGGTATGTAAAGTTACTGTAGGTGGCAGCGGCACTTGCTGTATGGTGGCCTCAAGCGGTACTGATACACAGCCGTTATCAAGGCTGGTGGCAGTAACACGGTAGGTGCCCGCCACCAGGCTGTCAATCGTGGGGCCACTGGCAGGCAGGGTGGTGCTGATGCCATTGGGGTCAACCAGCTCCCATAAATAACTGTGGCTGCTGCCGGGGCTGGCGCCAACTGTCAGGCTGCCGCTGCCCGTATTGTTGCAGCGCTGGTTGGGGGTGTTGCTGGCCAGCATCACCACAGGTGTTTGCGGCTGTAAAGGCACGGTGGTGGTGCGGGTGCGCTGGCACCCGGTAACCGTATTGGTTACTGTCAGTTCTATGGTGCCATTAGCCAGGCCGCGCACGGTGCTGGTGGTGCCTGTGTTTTGTATTGTGGCACCGGTGGTGCCTGTCCAGTCAAACTGGTAAGTGTCTGTCAGGCCATTTAGCTCCAGGGCCTGGGCCACAACGGCCCCTGTTGGGGTGGCAAGGCTCGTGTCACACACCGTATTGGCGGCCAGCAGCGTAATGCTTACCAGTGGGTTAGTAGCAGCGGGCTGCACGCCAACCGTCAGTGGGTTGGCCGTACAGCCATTGTCAAGGCTGGTGGCCGTTACCAGGTAAGTACCGGCGGTTAACTGGCTTTGTACGCTGCCGTTGCCTGGTAACAGGTTGTTGGGGCTTATGCTTTCGCGGTACCATTGGTAGGTATAACTGCCGTTGGCAGGCAGGGCCTGTACAGCAATACTGCCGTTGCCACCCGTGCAGAAACTGTCAGGGGTAAGGGCCGTCAGGTTTACGGTAGGCAGGCTGGGTGTAAAACCTACCGTTACCGGTAACTGTGCTGTGCAGCCGGTTACCCTGTTGGTTACAGTAAGCATATGCGTGCCATGCTGTACCTGAGTAATGCGGCTGGTGTTGGCCGAGTCTGCCTGGGTAAAAGTGCCTGTAGTCACAGCCCAGGTAAAAGTGTATTGGTCTGCGGTACCGTCAATTTCATTGACGGTTACAAAAACACTGCCGTTGGCCACAGCGTCATTACAGGCAGTTTGGGGCTGTACCGCCGCCAGTTGCACTATGGGTGGGGTAATGGCTTCAGGTATCTCAATTTCAGCCGTGTCAGTCAGGCAGCCGGTGTTGTTGTTCTGCGCTACCACCAGCCAGGTGCCGTTGGTTAAGCCAACAGCCTGGCCGGTGGTGTCTGTCTGTATTGCACCACCATTACCGGGTTGCCAGTAATAGGTATAGGTGGCGCCAGCAGGCAGGGCGGTCACTGCAAAGCTGCCATTGCCGCCCGTGCACCAGGTATTGGGGTTAACCGCATCAATGCTAAGGGTAGGGGG
>CAZXTW010000182.1:0-9725 GCA_964643525.1 uncultured Roseivirgaceae bacterium | reverse complement strand
GTGTATTTTGAGTTGTGCGGGGTTTGTGATTTTTGCCTGGCCCAGAAAAAAAAGCTGACCACCGATGACTTTACCAGCTACCGTGAAACGATTTTAACCTTGTTGGATGGCCACCCCAAAAGCCCGCAGGATGTGGTGATTGCCATTGGCCCGGCCGAAAAAACTGAGGTGCTGGTGGCCTTGCGGCGTATGCTTGAAGCCGGCGAGGTAACTTACAACCCCGCCGGCCAACTTGAAAAGGTAGTGAAGTAATACCGCTACGACAAAGCAGCTACACCGGGCAGTGTTTTACCTTCCATATACTCTAACAACGCCCCACCACCGGTAGAAACATAAGAAACCTGATCGCCATAACCCAGGCTGTTTACCGCCGCGGCAGAGTCACCCCCACCAATTAATGAAAACGCACCGGCTTCAGTAGCAGCCACTACAGCCTTGGCCACTTCGTTGGTGCCATTGGCAAAGTTTGACATTTCAAATACACCCATTGGGCCATTCCATAAAATGGTGCGCGAGTTTTTAATTACCTCAGTAAAGGCTTTGGTAGCCTCTGGCCCAATATCAAGGCCCATCATCTCGGCTGGTATGTCACTATTGGCAGCTACAGTAGTATTGGCCTCGTTGCTGAATGCATCAGCAGCAACTGAATCAACTGGCAGCACCAGGTTCACCCCTTTTTCTTTGGCCTTGGTAATCAGGCTCAGGGCCAGGTCAAGCTTATCTTCTTCAAGCAGTGACTTGCCAATGGTGCCACCCTGCGCCTTAAAAAAGGTGTAGGCCATGCCTCCACCAATCAGCAGGTTATCTACCACATCCAACAGGTTTTCAATAATTAAAATCTTATCAGATATTTTGGCCCCACCCATAATGGCAGTAAAGGGCTTTTCAGCACTGTCAATTACCTTGCGGGCATTGTCAAGCTCGGTTTGCATCACGTAGCCGCACACCTTATCGGCAAAAAACTGGGCAATAACTGCGGTAGAAGCATGGGCACGGTGGGCAGTGCCAAAGGCATCATTCACATACACATCGCCCAGGGCAGCCAGCTTTTGTGCAAAGGCTTCGTTGCCCTTGGTTTCTTCTTTGTAAAAGCGCAGGTTTTCTAACAGCAACACTTCGCCACGTTGCAGGGCGGCGGCTTTATCGGCAGCTTCAGCGCCAATGCAATCATTGGCAAAGTGCACGGTGGTGCCCAGCTTATCAGTCAGGTGGTTTACCAGGTGCTTGAGCGAAAACTTCTCTTCGGGTCCGGTTTTGGGCCTGCCCAGGTGCGACATGAGTATGGCCGAGCCACCATCGGCCAGGATTTTTTTAATGGTTGGTATGGCCGCCTTAATGCGCGTTTCGTCTGTAATTTGGAAATCAGCATTAAGCGGCACATTAAAATCAACCCTGATCAGGGCCTTTTTGCCGGAAAAGTTAAAGTTGTCGATAGTGATCATGATGATACGTATTTTACTGTGTTTCTTGATTATAGATAGTATTGGCTGCGGCCCTTCTCAGGCGGTCGTTTATAGCTTTACCCAGGCCTGTTTCTGGCAGGTACTCTGCCAGGATTACTTTTACGGGGCGGCCGTCAAGGTAGCGCATAGCACCAAACAGGTTTTGGGCGGCTTCTGCCGGGTTACCACTAGCTGAAAGCACCCGCTGGTTGTCTGCGGGTATGCCAGGCAGTGGCGTGGTGTAGGCCAGCACCCCAACCTGCTGAGGCTGGTGCTGCAATAACAGTTCGGCCGGTTTACCGGCCAGCAAAGGCAGACGCGGTGCATAGTGGCTTTTGAGCATGCCCGGTGCAGTAGGGTCTGAGCTGCTGTTCAAGCGCAGGTTAATGCGGCGGGCCCCTGCCACACGTTCAAAATCTTCTATACTCTTGCCCCCCAGGCGGTACACCACCACCTGGTTGTTTTCAAAGCCTATAATGGTACTTTCAATGCCCACAGTGGCCGGGCCGCCATCAAGAATGTAAGGTATGCGGTGGCCCAGCATCACATCAACATGCCGGGCGGTGGTGGGGCTAATGTAACCAAAGGGGTTGGCACTGGGGGCGGCCAGCGGAAAAGGCAAGGCAGCCAGCAGCTGTTGGGTAAGCGGGTGCCTGGGCACGCGCAGCCCCACAGTGTTTAAACCTGAAGTAACCAGCGGCGGTATCAGGTCATGCTTGGGCAAAATCATGGTTACAGGCCCAGGCCAAAAGGCCTCAGCAAAACGCCAGGCCAGCGTAGGTATTTCTTTGGCATACCTGATGAGGTGGTCTTTATGCGGCAGGTGCACAATCAGGGGGTCAAAGGCCGGGCGCTCCTTTACCTGAAATATCTGGGCTACGGCAGCAGCATCCAGGGCGTTGGCCCCCAGCCCATATACCGTTTCGGTAGGAATAGCCACCAGCCCCCCCTGCTGAAGTATAGCTTTGGCTTGTTCAATGTCTTGACCCGTAATAGCCATGGGCAACTGCCTGATATTGATGTCATGTACTGAGGTAAGCCAACCCCTGCGGGTTGGCCGCTGCAAATATGCAACTTGAAACCTTTACGTGCAATGCGCTACGTTTTGGCTGGGTACGCCACAGCACAACTTTAGCATAGCATTCACAATAAAAGCTTGTTTGAAAGTAAAGTATTTGGCAACTTCGGTGCACTAACTACAATTAAAAAACTAACCCACACCACCATGAGCAGAAAAACACGCAACCTGTTACGATTACTGGCAATTATTTTTGTAATTGCTGCCGTGCTTATGCACGAAGGTATTTTAAGCATTGCCGTAATTAGCCGGTATACCTTTTATATTGCCGTAACCAGTACTGTACTGGCCTTAATTGCCTCCAGGTAGCTGCTTTCAGGTCTATGCACCACATTATCAACAGGTTAGCCAAACTATGCAGCAAGAGCTTTCTAAGAGTTAAGGTGTTTAACCACCTATAAATTAACCACTAAGTGCCTATTTCTTACTTTTGTTAAAAAATTAATAACAGGCATTAGGCTGGTTAAAAGGATAAACAGCGTTAAAATATTACTATTTGGACTGCAAATGTTACACAACTGATGTTTACTCCTGATTTGAATTTTCTATGAGCAACCAGTTGGCCATATTTGTAACAGGTAATCAGTTGATGAATAATTAAGATTAATAGTTTTTGTCAATAAGTCAGGTTTATTTTAAGGTTGATTTTAGCCCCGATAGAGAAGCTATCGGGGTTTTTTCTTTTTATGCTTTTACCTGTTTAATATAATGCGTTCAGCCACTTGTTGGGTGCCAAACTCAACGCGGCACAGGTAAATGCCATTATCAACCGGTATGCCATTTACATTGGTGCCATCCCAGGTCAGGTCAGTTACACCTGCAAATTGCTCATTCCACAAAATAGTTTTTATAGCCTGGCCCTGCTGGTTAAAAATAATTACCCGCACCTGCCCCTGCTCAGGCACATTTACCCTAATGGTGGTAATGTCGCTAAAGCTATTGGGGAAAATTTCTACCAGTTCAAAGTTTGGCTCAACAGGGGCGTTTTGCAACAGCAGGCCCCCATCAATTTGGCGGGCATACACGCCATTGCCATGGGTACCCACGGCTATGGTACCGTCAGTACTGCGGTAACGCACCATGGGCACTACTACGTTGCCCATTACGTCTTCTCCCTCACGCAACCATTCTGTGGCTGCCCCGCTCAACTGGCTGGTGCTGAATACGCCTGTGCTGGTGCCCAGCACATACATTGGGCCACCGCTTTGCATAGGTATTACCTCAGCCCAACGCACAGAGGGGCCGTTGCCGGTGCCATCGGCATTTTCTTCTAAATTGCCCCCTACAGCTTCAAAGGTGGTGCCACCGTCAGTACTGTAAAAAAGGCTCTGCACATTGTAGTTGCTAAACACCACCAGTATACGGCTGGCATCAGTCGGGTCAATAGCCACGCGTGATACATAGCCAAACTCAGGAAAGTTGTCGTCAAACAATTCAGTGACCGCATAATCAACAGAGGCAGCATTGTCAATGCGGAACACCTGGCCGGCAGAGGTACCATAATACACCACATTGGCCGGTAAGCGCGAAACCGATACCGTGGTTACCTGCCCCTGTTCTACCGAAGTGCGGGCCATGTCTGTCCAGTTCACAGGTGTGGGGTTGCTGTTAATAAAAGGCACCTGGCTCAGGTTGTCGTTTCGCCATACCTCATCACCACCGGCCATGTACATCCGGTTGTTGTTATTGGGGTCAAGCTCAAAAGGGTTCACAAACAGCACGCCCTGGTTTTCGCGCTCACCAATACCATCGGGGTCTACCCGCGCAAACGACCGCAGGGTAAGGTCGTCGTTCAGCCTGATCCGAAACACCTGGTTGTTCTGAAACGACACGTAATAATAAGCGGCCTGGTCAGCAACCGCGCAAAACGTACCATCGCCCCCAATAATGCGTGCCCAGTTGCTAATAAAGTTGCTTGAAGCAGTAATGTGAGAACCGTTGTCTTGCATACCCCCAACAACAATAGGCGAGGCCAGCGATTTGTCAATATCAATGGCATAAAACTGGCTGGTCAGGTAGCCGTTGTTCAGGCTGGTCCACGTTACCGAATCTGCCAGGTTGTTTTGGGTACGGCTCACGCCCCCGTCATGGGCAGAAAGCATGCGGTTAACATCACTGGGGTAAAACAACACCGCATGCTGGTCAGGGTGGTGGTTGGGGTACGAGCCCAAATCGTCTGGGGCGGTGTAGCCACCTATCCAGGTAATGTTATTGGTGCTGTTAAAGCCATCAGTACTACGCAGCAGGTTAATGCCACCGGCATACACCACCTGGGGGTCGGCCGGGTGTACCGCAATCACCATATTATAGCTGGCCTGCGTATCAAAATCGCCTACCTGCCCGCCAAAATCAGGCACATTATCACCAAGCAGGGCAAGGCGCCAGGTCAGGTCATCGCCACTGCCCGAAAAGGTATAGCGGCGCAGGTCAATATCGTCAATATCAGTCATAAAATAGACGATATTGGGGTTTGAAGGCGATACGCCAATGACTGTACGGCGGTAGCGCTCAGGAAATATGCGGGGGGTCAGGTCAATCCAGTCAGTCCCATTTTCAGAGCGGAACAGGCCTTTGGTGGTGGCCGATGAGTTATCGGGCTGGTTGGTGTTTTCACTCAGGGTGGCGTACATTACCCCCTGGTCAGTAATGGTCAGGTCAGCAAAAAAAGAGGTAGACACCCCGTTAAGGTTAACGGTATCGGGCAGGTTCAGCAAATCATCGCCCAGCACTACCGACCATGTCTCGCCACCATCTACCGAGCGCACAATGCCCCCAAAGCAGGCGGCCAGCAGCTCGTCTTGCACCAGGTTGGCCGGGTTAGTGGCAATATTCCATACATACCTGAACTGGGTATTGAACAGGTTTACCTGCCCATCTGAAGTAGCCGCCAGTTGCTGCCACGTTTCGCCGCCATCGGTTGATTTAAAAATACCATCACCACGGAAGGGCGCCCCACCCCCTCGGGCTGTATTGCCTCGAATTTCGCCAGTGCCATAATACCATACGTTTTCACGGCCGGGGCGCTTATCCTGGGTAATGCAGGTTACGCTTTGCAGGCTGCCGGGGGCGGTGGTTTTGCGCCAGGTATTGCCGCCGTCGGTGCTTTTCCAGATGCCGCCCGAGACACCACCTGCCAGTATGGTGTTTTCATCAAGTACGTCAATGGCCAGGGCCCGGGTGCGCCCACCAATATTAAAAGGCCCGCGAGACTCCCAGTCAGTAGCGTTGGTTCTGGTATTGGGCAGGGCATCGTCATTGGGGTCAGGTGCTGTAGGCAAGGTGTTTACGTAGGCCTGCTCACGCTCACGAATGCCCCTGGGTATGCTGCCCGTGGCGGGGTCGGCCAGCATCATTGTTTCGTAGCGCAGGCGGGCACCCACATCTTCCTTACTTTCATTAATGGCCTGCTGTTGCAAGGCAGCCAGCAGCTGGTCAGCCTGGGGCACATCAGGCGGGGCCTGCAGGGCCTGGTGCTGGCTGGGTACAAAAATAAATGCTGCCACCATCATGGCAGCAGCACATATACTTAAGGTGCCAATAATTACTGTATTTCTAGACAATGCCTTGTACTTCATAAATGAACAATTACTTGTGCAATGGTACCAACGGTCAATAATACTATATACCGTATAATATAACTACTGCCCTACCCCCCAGCGTATAAATTTTCAGGCAGGTTGGTTGGTGTTACTAACAATATAAGAATAGTAAGGCAGGCCGTGGCCTGTAAGTTCCGGCCGGGGGTGGCTATCTATCAATTATTACCTATACGGGTTTCACTTTTTCGTACGCAATAAAAGCCTCGCGCTGGGCTTTGGGTATGGGCTGCGTGCCAATGCCATCAGGGTTAACCACCACCAGCACGGTTTGTGCCACGGCAAACACCACGGGCTCTTCAACTTCAGGGCGGGGGCCGGCAATGGTATTTTCAATGGTAAAGCTTTTGCTGCCCAGGCGGGTACACCTGATGTAGGCCACGGGCTGGTCAGTTTCTAAAACAGGCACCAGGTAATCCATTTCAATATGGGCCAGCACAAGGCCATGGGTGTGCCAGGGCCACTGGCATACGGCCCGCAGGTAATCAATACGGGCCTGCTCAAGGTAAGTAAAGTATACGGCGTTATTTACATGGCCCAGGCGGTCAATATCGCTCCACCGCATGGTAATGGGCTGGGCAAATGTAAAGTTGGCCAGGTTATGCGCCGGGCTGGCACTTTTTTGTTTAGTAGTACTCATACCAATGCTGTTACCTTATTAACCATACGCCCTATAGATTCATCAGCCGCATATTCAGCAGCCAGCCAGGGCAGCGGCTGCCAGTTAACCGCTTTAGACTCTTCATTAATGGTAACCACGCTGTTTTGGGGCACTATAAACAAAAAGCGTACATCGTAGTGCAAATGGGCAGGCACCCCTTTGCGCTCGGGTATTTCGTGTATGTCAAGGTCAAAAATGGCATTGGCCTGTGGCTGGGCATTCAGGCCTGTTTCTTCAAACAGCTCTTTAGCTGCAACGGCCCGCAGGTTTTCATTGCCATCGGCATGGCCACCCGGCTGCAGCCACCGGTTTAGTTTGCGGTGCAACAACAACAGGGCATGGCTGTGCGCCTCATTAACCACCCAGGCTGAGGCAGTAAAATGCCCCGCCAACCGCTCACGGCTGTAGGCCAGGGGGTCATCTAACAAAGTAAGCATGCGGGGCACGTAAGCCTGCTCAACCGGGTAAGGCGTTTGGTACCCGGCCAGTAACTGTTGTAAACCTGTTCTATCCAAAAGTGTAGGGTTAATCAATCACAATATTTACACGGTTGGTTTTGCCTTCGTCCAGGCGGTCAACCTTTTCGCCCCGGCCAATATTGTTGCGGTCGCCTTTTACCACACGCACGTAATACGCTTTAGGCGCCAGCTTTTTAAACTTAACAATGCCTTTGGCATCAGTATACTCAGGGCCGGCCACAGCGTTGCGGTCGTCGTCATAATCTTTTTTGGTCTTGTATAAGGTCACTTTGGCCCGCTTCACTACGTTTCCAATGCCATCAACCACCGTAATGCGCAGGTTGGTGGGTAAAAACTGGGCATTGGCCAGGGGCACCGCCAGCAGGCATACTACTATAAAAAGAGGGAGTACTTTCTTGATTTGCATCTTCTGATTATGATTATACTTGAAAGAGATTTGGGTATTAAAAGGCCTAATTTAGCGAATTGAGTGCACAAAGGCACAGGCTTTGTGAGGGGGTAAAACGGTTTGCTAATATTTTTTTAGCCGCTGTTTTTGTTATTTGAAATTTAATTCTAATTTTGTCATCCCATTACGGAATTGACCGATGGTGTAACTGGCAACACGTCTGATTTTGGTTCAGAAGAGTCTAGGTTCGAGCCCTAGTCGGTCAACAAATACCAAGAATTAAATCCCGGCCACAAACCGGGATTTATTCATTTTATAGTGGCCCTATTGACGAAATAAACATGCTATGATGCCTGGTTCAGTCAAGATTTTCTCCTGTTCAGCTACTCATTACCTTGCAGAAAAAATTGCAGAACAATATGGCAAGCCCCTGGGGGCGGTGTCTATTCAGCGGTTTAGCGACGGCGAAATGTCGCCCAGCTTTCAAGAATCAGTACGCGGGTGCAATGTGTTTTTGATCCAATCAACCACGCCCCCCTCTGATAACCTGATGGAACTGCTGTTGATGATTGACGCAGCCCGCAGGGCCAGTGCTTTGTACGTTACCGTAGTAGTGCCCTATTTTGGCTATGCCCGGCAAGACCGTAAAGACAGGCCGCGGGTATCAATAGCTGCCAAGTTGCATGCCAATTTACTTTCAGCCGCCGGAGCCGACCGCCTGATGACGTGCGACCTGCACGCCGGGCAGATTCAGGGCTTTTTTGATTTTCCGGTAGATCACCTGGAAGGTACTACCATTTTCTTTCCTTATATAGAAACCTTGAAGCTTAATAACCTGCTTTTTGCCTCGCCCGATGTAGGCGGACTGGCCAGAGCACGCATTTACGCCAAGTATTTTGAGGTTGACCTTGTCGTGTGTGACAAGCACCGCAAACGTGCCAACGAGGTAGCTACTATGCAACTTATTGGTAATGTAGAAGGGGCCGATGTGGTGCTGATTGATGATTTAATTGATACAGCAGGTACCATTTGCCGTGCTGCCAAAATCATTAAAGACAAAGGGGCCAAATCTGTGAGAGCCATTTGTACACACGGCGTACTTTCAGGCAAAGCTTACGATAATATAGAAGCGTCTGAACTGGAAGAGGTAGTTGTGTCTGACTCCATCCCACTCAAGAAAGAATCATCAAAAATTAAGCAGCTCAGCCTTTCGGGCTTGTTTGCTGAGGCCATTCGCCGGGTGAACAACCATGAGTCTATCAGCTCATTGTTTGTTAAATAACTGGCAGCGTAGCCTATTTACACTTTGCATTCATTATTATAACAATACATATATGAAAACTTTAGAGATTATAGGGTATAAAAGAGCAAATCTCGGTAAGTCAGAGTCAAAACAATTGCGTGCATCTGGGAATGTTCCTTGCGTGTTGTATGGTGGCGACAGCCAGGTGCACTTTTACTCACCCATGATTTTGTTCCGCGAGCTGGTTTATACTGGTGAAGCCCACTTTGTGAACCTGAATATTGAGGGTGACGAGTACAGAGCTATTTTACAGGACATTCAGTTCCACCCAGTGAGCGAAACAATTATGCATGCCGACTTTTTACAGCTATTTGATGGTAAGCCTGTAGAAATGGATGTGCCTGTGCATACTACTGGTCGCGCACCTGGTGTTGACAAAGGGGGTACGTTTATTTTGAAGCGTCGTTACCTACGTATAAAGTCATTGCCTAAAAATATGCCTGAGCATATTACTGTTGATATTAGCGAGCTGGATTTCCACAGGGCACTGAAGGTAAGTGATTTAACTGCCGAAGATTACACCATTCTAGACCCTAAGCAGGCTTCTATCTGTAACGTAGAGGTACCAAGAGCACTGAGAGGAAAGTCAAAAGACGAACTGGACGCCATTGGCGAAGAAGAAGAAGAATAGCATTTGCTACTTATTCTATAGATCAAAACCTGCCCCAGATTATAACCGGGGCAGGTTTTTTTGTTTATGGCCCTACCCCTCTTCTTCTAAGGTATAATTAATGGTGCGGTTAAACTCCATAATTTTAGCAGTGGCCTGTGCCGTTTT
>CAZXTW010000181.1:0-9750 GCA_964643525.1 uncultured Roseivirgaceae bacterium | reverse complement strand
AAAAAAAAAAAACAAAGTAAACAGAGTAGCTTCTGAGCTTGAGCAACATCTTGAACGCTCGCCCACACACGCTGAGGTGGCTGAGATTTTAGAGATGGATGCTTCTGAGGTAACGCAAATGCTTACTTCAAGCTTTAAGCAAATGTCTGTTGATGCTCCTTTTGAAGAAGGTGAAGGCAACTCACTGTTAGATGTTCTGGAAGACACCAGCATTAACAAAACCGACGACAGCCTAGCCTACAAAGATTCGTTGCGTATTGAAACTGAAAGGTTTTTGAGCAACTTACCTTACAAAGAGCAGCAGGTCATTAAACTGTATTATGGTATTTCTGTTGACGAGCCAATGTCATTAGAACAAATTGGTGAGATGATGAACATCTCTCGCGAGCGTGTTCGTCAAATCAAGGAAAAAGCCATTAACAAACTGCGCGCTAAGTCTAAAAACACTGTTCTTGCAGAGTACTTAGGTTAACGCACTACATTTTATTGGTAATAATTGAGGGCCTTCGCAGCAATGCGAAGGCTTTTTATTTATTGGTCAAGCCACTTTTTAAACAGCGGAGTCCGTTCGGCACTAACCACAATTTCTTCTTTTACTTCAGGGGTCAGGTCAAGCTTCAGACGCCCTTTAAAGTGGGGGTGTATTTCTTTTACGGCATCAACATGTATAATAAACTTGCGGTTTACCCTGAAAAAGTACCGTGGGTCTACCAGTTCGTCAATTTCTTCCAGGGTATGGTCAACCGGTAGCCTGTCGTCATTAAACGTTACAATATAGTTAAGCCGCTCGCGGGTGTAGAAATAGGCAATTTTACTAACCGGCACTGATTTTATTTTGTGGCCTACCTTTACTAAAAAGCGTGTTTTAAAGTTTGATGAGCCTTTTTGAATAATATCAAGCAGGCGGTTAAAATCGCCAGAGCCAGATTGCTCGCTGCCCTTACCCTGGTTGCTTTGCATGTTTTTGTATTTGTCAATGCTGTCGCTCAGCTTTTCAAGCTGTACGGGCTTAAGTAAATAGCTAATGCTGTTTACCTCAAAGGCGCGTATGGCATAATGGTCATAGGCCGTGGTAAAAATTACCGGGCTTTCAACCTTTACGTTTTTGAATATGTCAAAGCTAAGGCCATCGCTCAGGTGGATGTCACAAAAAATAAGGTCAGGCATGTCATTGGCCTGCAACCAGGCAATGCTTTCGGTTACAGAGGGCAGGCATGCCTGTACAGCAATGCTGCTGTCAATTTTGGCCAGCTGGCCCTGCAGGTTTTCAGCAGCAAGCGGTTCGTCTTCAATAATGAGTACGTTCATATTTCTTCAATTTCTATCAAGGGTATTTTTACCACAAAGTGTTGCCCGTCGTTTTCTACCAGCACAGGCTTATCAGTAAAGTAGGCGTAGCGGCTTTTGATGTTGGTGAGGCCTGATTTGTGCGATTTTACCTCGCCAAACCTATGGTTAATGTTGTTCTTGACAATCATGTAGCCCTTTTCATTATACAGGTCAAAAACAAGTGGCACCTGGGCCGATATGGCGTTGTGCTTAATGCCGTTTTCAAACAGCATTTGCAGGGTAAACGGGGCTACAAAGCACGCATCCATATTGCAGTCAAGGGTATTGTTGAGTTGTACCAACTTGCCAAACCGGCATTGTATTAAATACATGTATGAGTCAAGAAATTGCAGTTCATTGGCCAGGTCAACCAGTTCAGTGGCTTTGTTTTTAAGTAAAAAGCGGTATACCTCAGCAAATTTTTCAACAAAGCGTTTTGAGCTTTCGGCATCTTTATCAATTAATGCCGAAAGTATGTTGAGGTTGTTGAATAAAAAGTGTGGGTCAAGGTGGTTTTTGAGGGCATCGAGTTGTGATTTTACCTGGTCTTTCTGCAAACGCTCTGACACAAGCTCTGACTTTTTCCATGCCCGTAAAAAGTGAATGCCAAAGTATATTGAAACGGCCGGTATTAAAACCACAAGGCCAAATACATTAATCTGTTCAAACTGGTCATAATCAGGGGGCGATTGGGTAAGTAGTATTCTTAATGCATAGAATGAGGTATTGACAATGGTTAATGAGTAGATAATGGTTAACAGCAGCTGTATTAAAAAGCGGTAGGTGTGGTAGCTTTTCCAGGGTAGCAGCCTGTTCAGGGCCCGTGTAATTAAGGTATTACCTACAAAAAATAAAGCCAGTACCAGGGCTACCCAGCCCGCCATTTGGTAAATAACAATTTCTAGTTGCAGGTAAATAAAGTAAGCAACCAGCAGGGCCAAAGCCGCCCCTATAATGCCAAATAATATCAGCTTGCGTTTGCCTGTAGGTAAAGTGATGGTGCTCATGAGCAACGGTATTGAAAGTGATGCAGTATACTACTCATTGGCGCGGTAACCAGTAAGTATTTGATGGGTGGCCTGCTTTAAGGATGGTTGAATATAGATAAAGGTAAGGAAAATAAAAAAGACCCTCTGCTGAAGCCAGAGAGGGTCTAAACTTACTACATCACCTCATAATATATTAATCAAAAACTACTTCTTCTAATTCGTCCCAAGAGATGTACTCAGGGTCGTTGCTGCTGGTGAAAACCAGGATGCCGTCGTTGCGATCTGACACGTCTTGTGAGTCGCCCAGCAGGATGGTTTTGCCGCTGCGCAGCGTAATGGTTGAGTAGTTGAAGTTTTTCACGGCTATCTTCTTAATGTTGCGGAAGGGGATGATGTACTCAATGTCATCATCTTTGCCGTGCAGTAACTCATAGTCAAACTCCTCGTCCAGGTCGTAAATAATGCGGCCGTTATAGGTTTTGCCATCTTTGGTGGTTACCTGGCCAGTTAACTCTTTGGGCGCTTTGTAGCTTGAGTAGGCCTCGCCCGAAGTTTTAGCTGTGGCATCAAAGGTTACGCGCTCAAACTCGTCCCATTCAATTTTTACTTTACCAAACTCAGGGTGTTTTACAATTACGCCTCGGTTGTCATCATCAACATCATTGCTGTTGGTCAGGTACATGCTGCGGCCAGACTTGAGGGTTACGGTGCTGCCGCGGCCATCTTTCTCAATGCTGGCAATGTTGCCAAAGCTAATAGACATGTCGCCGTCGTTGCTGTCGCCATCCAGCTTATCGGGGGTCAGGCATTCTTCATGATCCCACTGTACCAGGCCGGTAAAGTTGCCTCTTCTGGTTTCTACAGTGCCATAAAGTGGGTCGCCATACTTTTCATTCAGGTTTTTGGGTGTTTCCTTGAACTCAATTTCATCAATGCGCTCCCAGCGAATCTTCATTTCGCCAATTTCTGAGTCATACATGCGTATGGTGGCACCCATGTCGTTAGAGCCGCCGTCAAGGTCAAGCTTTTCACCATTTTTCAGGGCCAGCATGGCACCGTTACGGCCAGTAATGCGCAGGCTTTTGATGTCACCAAAGCGAATGGCAAATTGGTGAGAGGCAGGCTTGTAATTGTCTCTCCATACCTCGCGCCAGTTCCACCAGCTGCCATCGTCATCATCATTATTATAGCGTGAGCCTTTTACCTTTTGGTAGTCGTCACGGTCAAGGTATTTGATGTTGGGGTTCTTGTCTTTGTTAGAGTTAAAAATGTCATCCCAAAAAGTTTCTTCTTTGCCCCAGCGCATATGGCCAGTATACTCTTTGCCGTCAATGGTGGTAATGGTGCCGTAAATATAGCCCTGGTCCTGGGCCATTGATACGTTAGAGATTAACAGGGCGTATATGGCTAGAATGATGCCTGCTATGATGAATTTTACTCTTGCTTTTTCCATGATTTTTGTTCCCGTACGTTGCATAGTTCTTTGTATTTTGAGTTTTTGTAAGGATTGAGATATATGTCCGATCTATTTTGAGTTTTTGTCTCTTTGTTTTGTAATGATTACAACGTAAAAATGGGGCAACGTTTGCATATATAATATGCTTTGTGGTTGAGCCGGGCAATTACTGCACCGAACCGGGAAAAGGCAATGCTGAATAAGCCGGGTATTTTTACTGAACCGGGCATGTAAGCTACTGAACCGGCAGCCTGGTATGCAGGCAACAAAAAGCCCCGCTATGTATACATGGCGGGGCTTTTTGTTGGGAGCCGTTAAGTGGCTTTGCTTTACTGGGCTGCCTGTAGCCAGGCCTGCCTTAGCTTTTGTTGCTGTTCAGTGGGGGTGGCAACATCACGCAGTACCCATTGTTGGGTAACTGTTACTTCAATGGCTGTGGCTTTGAGCTTTTTCTTTTTTGCCTTTTTGCCTTCGCTGCTTCTAAGCACGGTAATGGTCACGGGGTCGCCAGCTTTGGTGGCGGCCTTCCAGCTATTTACTACATCAGGAAAGGTGCTGGTAGTTACTTTGGTTTTGTTAATAGCAATGACCTTATCGCCTGCCTGAAAGCCCATTTCCTGGCCAAAGGCGTTCATCTCACTCACATCTGCAATAGCTACGGGGTCGTTACCGGTTTCGCCCCCTTCAATTCTGATGTTACCCAGGCTAATTACAGCTGTTTCTTCATTTCTGCGAAAGTAAACGCCAGCATTTTCCAGTGCGGCCTCTAAAGGCAGTGGGTTGGGGCCACTGACGTAGGTGCGCAGAAAGTCGCCAATTTCT
This sequence comes from uncultured Roseivirgaceae bacterium, assembly GCA_964643525.1. Classification (GTDB taxonomy): domain Bacteria; phylum Bacteroidota; class Bacteroidia; order Cytophagales; family Cyclobacteriaceae; genus CAZXTW01. The sequence goes on along the minus strand of CAZXTW010000181.1, from coordinate 5,154 downwards.
GGGTAGGTCAGGGCTTCAATCTTGGCAAACAGCTCATCATCTTTAAAAGGCTTGGTTTTGCCGTAGTTTTGGGCCAGGTCAAGCATGAGTTGTTGCAGGTTGTACTGGCCGTTGCTGAGGCGCAGCAGCTCAATATCAAGGCACATGGCAATGAGGGCACCTTTGTAGTATACGTTTTGGTATTGGGGTTCGTACTCGCCCAGGCACAGGCTGCTCATGCGGGTAAAGGGCACGGTATCGTTATAGTTCTCGGCTTCTTTCATTTTTGACACAACCTCTGCCAAAAAGGTATCTTCATCAGTTAGGCCGTGCTTTACCTGCACGTGGTGGGCTGAGTATTCTGTCACGCCCTCATACAGCCACAGGTGCTTTGACATTTCAGGCTGTATGTAGTTAAAGTAGTGAATCTCTTCAGAGTGGATGTTTAACGGCGTTACGATATGAAAAAACTCATGGGCGGCAATGTCTCTGACGTGCTTGGCCAGCGTGCCGGGGTCAATATCTGGCAGGCTGTATAATGACGAGTAAGAGTGCTCTAATGCGCCAAAAGCCCCGGTAGCGGGGTAGCGATCAAACAAATAAATTATAAAGGCATATTTTTCAATAGGCAGCTTACCACCAAGGTAGGCTTTTTGGGCCAGCAGTATTTCTTTGATATTGTCCATTACGAAGGCTGCTGTGAGCTTTTTACCTGGCGAGAATACCGATACCAGGATTTCAGCCCCGCCTACCGTCAGTACAGCGGTGTCAGGCTCGCTGTACATCATAGGGGCATCGGCCAGGTTCATGTAATTGTCAATGGTAAACACATCAGTTGAGTCGGTAGCGCTTTGCAAAGGCAAAGAAGTGGCGCCATATAAATTGGTAGGCTTTTTTACTGTAACCTCAAAAGGCAATTGCTTCATTTGGTTTAGGTAGCCAATAAAGCCATGGGTATTGATGACAAAGTTGTTTTTTTCGGGTTCAATATTGGTGCCTGCTGGCTCAAAGATTTTGTTGCCCAGGTCGGTGTCAAAGGTGTCTTCTATCCAGTACGAAATGGTATGCAGTGTGCTTGCGCCGGTTATGAGCCAACGGTTGTCACTAAGGCGTTGTACTGGCAGTTCTTCGCCTGCCTGGTTGTAGGCCTTGAAGTCGCTCACAAACCGGCCAAAGTCAGAAATAGAATAGGTGCCGGGCACAATTTTAGGCATATGGAACTCAACTGAGTCGCCGGCAACAGGGGGTACAGTTATGGTTACGGGCACTTTATCATCCTGAACGTCAGTAAGGTTAATGGTGCACTGGTACTTGTTGGCTCGTACAGGGTTATTGCCTTTCAGGGGCAGGCTTGCCAGTGCCGAAAACAGCACTACGAGCGAGAGAAAAAGGTTTTGCATGTTTTATGAGTTGAATATATATAGCCTTCAAAATTACATGAAATTTTGTTGCTAAGAACCTATTTTACGCAAATGGCGTGCCTAAATATTAACGATGCTGGCACTGGTAATAGCATTATACGGGTATATATTTAGTTTCTTTTGTGTTTAAAGGGTATATTTAGGTAAGTTCAATGAGGTAATACAAGCAGCCGATGGGCTGCTTGTTATTTTTATTCAGGATAGTCAGCAAACAGTATGAGTGTATTTATGCGTGCGTTGTGTTGGGCAGTTGTTTTTTTGGTGGTGGTTGGCAACAGGTGTGCTTATGGCCAGGATCAGTACCATTATGAGCAGGCCACCAGTTTTTATGATGCTGATAAATACCGGCAGGCCCTGTACCATTTGCGCAAGTACATTGCTGTTGATACTACTAATGCCGAGGCATATATGATGCGCGGTAATTCTTTTTTACGCCTGAACCAGACTGACAGTGCGCTGGCTGATTTTGAAGTGGCCCTTGCGTTAGATTCAACCCTAAGTATTGTGTGGTATAATATGGGCCATGTTTTGCAGGAGAAAGAGCTGTATGACTCGGCCCTGACTTATTTTGCCCGGTATTGCCAGTTAGAGCCTGCCGATGCCGAAGGTTTTGGCCGCATGGGGTATTTGCTACAGCTTAGCGGCCAGTTTAATTTGGCCTATGATTTTTTTGAACAGGCCTATGTATTAGATAGTACAGATAGTTACACAGTATATTCATTAGCCACCCATTTGTATAAAAATGACAGTTATGAGCTGGCCCTGCGTTATGCCCTGCGGGGGGTGGTGCTTGATGCCCTGAACCCAGAGTTTTATGTGCTTGCGGGCAAGTGCTACCTTGAAACTGAGCAGTTTGCCAAGGCAGAGCATATTTTTAACAGGGCCATACAAAACGATACCACCAACGTGGGGCTGTATTTGTACAAGCATGAGGCCAAAGTGCTGGCCAATACCAACCTGCCCAGTATTAGGCGCAATAAATTTTATAACTACCAGTTTACTTCAATTAATTCAAACAGTATTGGCCAGATGGATGCCTGGGTAACCGATGCCGAAAGCCAATATTACTATGGCACGTTGATGGCCAAATTTGTAAAAGACCCCGCCACGCTGGGGCTTGATGAGTTTTTTATGTTGTATTACGGGCAGGCAGCCCAGCCAACATACAGCCCTTATAGTGATACAGGCGAGAAAGCAATTAAGGAGGCATTGAATAATGGCGATTTTGAAGGCTGCCTGAAGCAGGTGCAGGAGCGCATTGCCGAAAACCCGCTTGAAGTTGCCTACTACAAGCTGGGCTCGTCATGCGCGTTAGAAATGGGCAACCTTGAGGTATTTGAAGCCTACCTGCACAATTTTGTGGGTTTTATTGAGGGTATACGGGCTACAGGCACGGGGTTAAATTATGACTCGGCTTATGTGGTGGCTTTGGTGCATGATGAGTACGAGCTTTTAACTTACCTGGGCCTTACGTCAGGGGCGCAGCGGCTTACTTCGCACAATGGCCACCGGTTTGATGTGTTAGAGGCCACAAAAGATGATAACAAGAAGGAGGTATACTTTAATATTGATAAGCCTTATCGTGCCCTATTTAATTTATTAGAAGAAAATGAGGCCCCAGCCAAAAAAGATAAAAAAGGCAAAAACAAAAAGAAGGCAAAAAATTAAGGCATGCCCTGCATTTAGTTGATTGAATTGCAGTGGACATGCCTTGATGCGTTGCAGTAAGCAACCGGGTTACTGCTTATTTGTTAATAGGGTATGCCTGCTTTTTTAAAGATAAAGTGCATTAACCAGGCCGGCCCAACCAGTAAAAACTGTATGTCTTTTAAGAAAGAAGGCTTTTTACCCTCTACTTTATGGCCGTAAAACTGGCCAACCCAGGCCAGTACAAAAATGATGATACCCACCAGCCAAATGGGTGTGGTTGTAATGCCCTGAATGAAGAAAATAGCCCCAATGCACAAGGCTGCGTAAATAATCATGCCTACAAACAGTGTAAACGACAGCCTGAGGTAGTAAATTAAGGTTAATACCAATAATAGAGCGCCCAGGTTAAAAAACTGGCCCGTAACAAACGGTAATGGTACAGCCCACAAGATGGCAATCACGCTGAATACAATCAGGGGCACGCATATCCAGTGGATGGTTTTGTTTAACTTATTTTGATGGCTCTCGCCATATTCACCTAATAATTGGTCTATCTTCCTCATAATAACAATCTAACTGATGTAATACAAATTTGCAATAGTTTAATGACTGTGGCACTTGAAAGTAACCCTGTTTGTAACAATGTAATTTATGTAAATACTATGTTGTTTTTTACACCTTGGTGCGCACCTTTTGCCAGTCTTTAATTTGCCAGTTTACGGTGGCACTACACACCAGGTTGTTTTGGGTGTCATACAATTCAATGGGGCAGGGCACAAATACAGCAGGCTTATTTTCAAGTGGTTGTATAACAGTGTTTTGAAGCCAATCATCATTAATTTCATACCGGGCAGTGGCCGCTGTTTTGCACTGGTAATGGTATTTTACCTCTAGTGACTCAAGTATTATTCTGTATTTTTTAGCATCTAAATTAAAGATGAGTAACGCCCCTGTAGTGAATTCACACAGGGTGGCCAGGGCACAGGCATGTATGCCCCTGAGGTGGTTCATGTTTTTTCTTTTGTAGGGCAGGGTGGTTTGTATGTGGTAGTCGCCCAGGTTGGCAATACGAAAGCCATGTGGCTTGTTAAACGGTATGGTATTGGCAATGGTAAAGTTTAACAGCTTTAAATAAGCGGGCTTGGTTTTGGCCTTTTCAATTACGCGTTGTCGCTTATCCATAGTTTTATTATTGGTTTTGCCTTGTAATGTAGCTTTATGTTGCCAAGTTTTGTACTTGCTGGGAGATAATTTTTTTGCGGCAGGCACAATGCAGTAAACTAACTAACAGTATTGGTTTATGATAAGTTTTTGGGAGCGTGAGTCGTTTTTAGCCTATGATTATCTGGTGGTAGGGGCCGGCATTACGGGCCTTTCAACGGCGGCTACGCTGTTAGAGCAGGCACCCGGCACGCGCGTGGCAGTGCTAGAGCGCGGGCTGCTGCCAGCGGGTGCCAGCACGCGCAATGCAGGGTTTGCCTGCTTTGGCAGCCTGACTGAGCTGCTGGCTGATATTGAGCTGATGGGCAAAGAGGCCGCCCTGGCCCTGGTGCGACAGCGGTGGCAGGGGCTACAACAGCTGCAGGGCCGTTTGGGTACAACCGCCATTGGTTATGAGCAGCTGGGGGGCTATGAGTTGATTAGCGCCACCCAGGCACCCCAACTGGCACACCTTGATGCGGTAAATGATTTGCTGACTGATTTGTTTGGCGGCCCGGTGTTTAGGGCCAACAATAGCTTGATTGGGCGCTTTGGCTTTGCTGCCAGTGGCCTTGAAACCATTGTACACAACCCGTTTGAGGGGCAACTGCATACCGGGCAGCTTATGGCCCGGCTGTTGGCCTATGTGCAGGGCAAGGGTGGGCAGGTGTTTACCGGGGCGGCTGTAACTGCCGTGCACGACGAGGGCAGCCACGTGGCTGTAACCGTGGCAGACGCTGCCCGAGGCACGGTAACCTTCAAGGCCAGGGGTGCGGCCATTTGCACCAATGCCTTTTCAAAAACCCTGCTGCCCGATGTGCCTCTTGAACCAGGCAGGGGCATGGTATTGGTTACCCAGCCCATTGCCGGCCTGAAAGTGCGCGGGGCCTTTCATTTTGAAGAG
>CAZXTW010000180.1:0-9779 GCA_964643525.1 uncultured Roseivirgaceae bacterium | reverse complement strand
TGAAGGGCAACCTGGTTTTAGGGTGGCTGATGCTTACAACAAGCGGCCAGACAACCAGCTGACTGCCGCTGAAAAACGTGCCGGGTGGCAACTGTTGTTTAACGGCACCAGCACCGCTGGCTGGCACAACTACGGTAAAAGCACCATTGGCCGCAAGTGGAAGGCCGTAAACGGCATGCTGCACTTTGAAGGCAAAAGCCCCAACGACCAAAGCTGGCAGGCAGTTGATGGCGGCGATATTTTAACTGACGACGAGTTTGAAAACTACGAGCTGTCATTGCAGTGGCGCGTAGCCCCTGCCGGCAATAGCGGCGTTATTTATAATGTGGTAGAAGACGACCAGTACGAGTACGTGTGGCAAACCGGCCCTGAAATGCAGGTGCTTGACAATGTGGCCCACCCCGATGCAAATATTGCCATGCACCGGGCGGGCGATTTGTACGATTTGATTTCGTGCAGAATAGAGACGGTAAACCCAGCCATGGAGTGGAACTACGCCCGCCTTGTGGTAAACAATGGCAAGGTGCAGCACTGGCTTAATGGCTATAAGGTGGTTGAGTATGAGCTGTGGACTGACCAATGGAAGCAGATGGTAGCCGCAAGTAAGTTTGGTACCATGCCGGGCTTTGGCACTGGCCGTAAAGGGCGCATTGCCCTTCAAGACCACGGCGATAAGGTATGGTACAAAAACATTAAAATACGCAGGCTAAACAACCAGGCAGTAGCCCAAAACCAATAGGTGCTGGCTGTTAAAGCCAGCTACCCCCGCGGCTAATCCAGCTGTGCTTCTTTTCTATGGCTTCGTACTTTCTTGTAAAATGAAAGTCTTCGCCGTCAGAAAGCAGCCGAATGGCCGACAGGATGGCGTCAGTATTCCAAGGCACTACCTTTTGGGCATACCTGTTCACCAGTTCAGGTATGCCCGCACTGTTTTGTGGCTCTATAGCAATCATGGGTATCTGGTAATCCAGTGCCCATTCTATTTGTTGCTCAACCCAGGTTTGGCTGTGCGCATACAGGTCACTCAACACCAGCATACACTTGCTGTGCTTTAGCTGGTCGTGCAGCAGTTGGGGCACTACGGCAGCACCGGGTGCCATCTTATTGCCGGGGCGCATACTATCGGGCAGGTCGCCATAATTTACATATTGAAAATTGGGCGCCTGGTCAAGCAACTCAATCACCTTGAGGTACGCTGGCTGCACAGCAGCTGCCTGGCTAATAAACAATTCGTAAGTCTTTGAAGGAAGTATCATTTTACTTTAGGAGTTAGAACGTGAATGCTATGCGTTGTAATTTTGGTGTTGAATTAGTAGAACTGCGATTCTTTATGTAAATTTTGTCAATTTAGTGGTTGATATCAATCGCTAAAACTATGGGAATTTGCATCCTTAAAATTGGGGATAACCATCTGTACACTTGTGTGGAGGCAGTGCCCTACGCCACATGTACTGCCATGCAGGCCACGGTACAACCCCGTTTTACGCTGGTGCATATGTTGGGCTTAAACAAACTTCAATGAAGCTATTACATGCGTTTTTAACGGTGTTGTTCATCACTTTTGCCTTATTACAGTTAAATGACCCTGACCCGGTGCTGTGGGTTATTGCCTACAGCTATATTGCGCTGCTTAGCCTCATTGCTTTTCTTGGCAGGCATTTTTTAGTGCCCATTATAGTTGGTACCGTGGGCTGTTTGACCTGGGCAGCTGTTTTACTGCCTGGTGTGATAAGCTGGCTGCAAAACGGGGCCGCTACAGAAGTGTTTTCTTCTATGACGGCCTCAAAGCCATACATTGAGCAAACCCGTGAATTCATGGGCTTACTCATTATACTGGGCACATTAGTTATGCATTTCTTTCTGTGGCGCAAAGCACGCCTACAGGCATGATAATGAACTGCTTAGCACACAGCACACCCTGGCAGGCGTGCCATAATCTTTAAGGTTCATAATGTTATTTTTATAGTATTTTTGTTTAGCTTTATGCCCAAATCATAATCTACCTGACTTGGCTACAACCGACCAACTAAGCTGGGAGGGGCTTTCTGCCTTGGTGCAAACCTGGGAGAACCTATATGAAGACAATGAGCCCCCCCTACAAGACTATTTAAGAGCCCTATACAAACTTGTTCAAGACAAAAAAGAAGAGCAGCCCACCCTTATGCTCTTTGCATTATTGCTTGAGCAGTCGTTCACGGCAGAGCCCCTACCCTTCTGTAAAACCTGGGTACGGCATGAAAGTCCGCCACCTAAGCGGGGGCTAAAAAGTGATTTTGAGTACCTATCGTATGTACTTGAGTTTCAAATAGCCGAGCTCAAATCAATGGAAAATGGTGCCCTTAGCAATGAAAACCGTTATTTTGGCGTTACCTCGCCCAATGGCAACGGTTGGTATAATTTTGATGCCACCATGAATTTAGAATGTGGCGTACGGGGCTACCTGCAGCAAACCAACAAAACGCAGCAAAATAAAGTTACCTGGCGCACCCTGGCAGATATTCTTGAAATTGGCCGCTTTTTTGAATAAGCTCCTTACAACTAATCAAGGTATGCACCTAAAAGTGGTTTAGCAGGTCTTTCTTGCGGGCCGGCGAAACCTCTACCACCGCACCATCAACCATATGTAGCTGGCCACCTTTGCCCTTTTTGTAGCGCTTTACGTGCTGCAGGTTTACAATGTGCGATTTATGTACACGTAAAAAGCCGCAGGTGGCCAGCGTTTCTTCATAATGCTTTAGGGTGCGGCATATCATGCGGTGGGTACCGTCAGTTAAATAAAAATCACTGAAATTATCGTTGGCCTCAATGCGCACAACATCTGGCACGGCCACCACCTCAAAGCCATCAAGCAGGGGCAACACCACCTTTTGCCCCTGATGGTTTGCTGCCTGCAAATTTTCTATTAACACCCTGGTTAGCTGGGTTGGGGCTGCGCTTTGCCGCTGGGCCACAATTTTTTGTACGGCCTGCACCAGCTCGTCAATCTCTATGGGCTTTAAAATATAAAACGCAGCACTCAGGTTTAATGCCTTTACCGCATAATGGCTAAAGGCCGTAACAAAAACTGTTTCAAAATCAACCGCATCAACCTGTTCAAGCAGGTCAAACCCATTGCCAAAGGGCATTTCTACATCCAAAAACACCACATCGGGCTGTATGGCCTTAATCAGCTCCAGGCCTTCAGCAACAGAGGCCCCCATGCCCTTCAGGCTTACCTCCGGGCAATATTTACCTAAATAAGCAGCAAGCACCTCTCTGCTGTCTCTTTCATCGTCAACCAAAATGGCTTTCAGTGGCTCCATGGGCATGGTGGGTTGTCAATCTTATGGCTAAAGTTAGCGTAATTTCACATCAGCACTATACCCAGGGCACATCAAATCAATTCGGGTGTTTATGTGCACCCTGTAGTGGCCAATATTTGGCTAACAATTTAACATGGCCATAGCATAGCATATATGCTACAATACGCACTAGTCACTAGCAGGTTAAACAACCATATGGGGTGTAAAAGGCAGCATAAGGGTAGAGAAGCCCCCCCCTACAGTACCTGTATTTACCGGCATTAAACCTTCAGGATTAAAAATGACGGTATACTTTTTTTGATAACACCTAGGTGATACATTTTCTTTTTATTAATCCGTAATATACAATCGCAACCATTGCAATTTTCAATAATCATTCACCTAATCATGTGCCTTAAGCCTAAACAGCTATTTATCTTAGTAAATATATTTCTCTTTTACCCTAGTATGAGAACTATATATTTATGGCACATCGCATTGAAATAATGCTATTTTTGGCGTTTACAATAAAAAAAATCGGTTTTTCATTAATCTTTGTAAATCAATTTTTTATTTTAGTAGAAATCAAGAACTTAGCTGATAACAGTGAATTGGAACATAACAACTAACGAGGCGATCAAGCTCCAGAAAGAACTAAGGGAAAAGGTAACATTAACCCCCTTAGATTACATGCCCGATTACGTGGGTGGTTCTGACATTTCGTACAACAAAAACTCTGATACGGTCTATGCTGCAATAGTGGTACTGCGGTACCCTGAGATGATTGAAGTTGAACGTAAAGTAATCATTTCAAAAGCAAGCTTTCCATACGTACCCGGATTATTGTCGTTCAGAGAGTTGCCCCCACTTAGCGAAGCTTGGGATCAACTTGAAATTAAGCCCAACGTATTAATTATGGATGGGCAGGGTATAGCCCACCCCCGCCGCTTTGGGCTGGCCTCACACTTTGGGGTAATTAAAGGTGTATCAACCATTGGCTGTGCCAAAAGCCTGCTGATAGGCCGCTATGGTGAAATTGCCCCAGACAAGGGCGCCTTCTCACCATTAATTGACCAGGAGCAGCAAATAGGCTATGTACTCCGTACAAGGCATAAGGTAAACCCCGTGTTTGTCTCGCCCGGTAACCTGATTACCCTCAAAGAAAGTGCACGCTTTGTGCTTGAGTGCACCAAAAAATACAGGGTGCCAGAGCCTACCCGTTTGGCCCATTTGGCCGTAAACGAAGCCAGGCGCAAAGACGAAGAAGCCAAAAAAGAGCAGTAGGTAGTAAGAACACTACGCTCACAAAATATACTGAACCCTAAAAAAGCGCGGGCAGCCATAGCTGCCCGCGCTTTTTTTGTGGCTATTCACCGCTTTGCCTGATTGATAATTAACCTAAGTTGGCCATAGAAATCTGCGCAATATGTAGCATGAGATGGTTTGCAAAAACCTCATTGAATCACCACGCTACCAGAGTAGCGTAACCCATAGAGTATGTTTATTTATGGCCGTTGGTATTCAGCTGCCGCTTAAGGTCATTAAGTTCTTGTATAGTTATACCTACATTATCCACAATATCTTGATCACTCAGCTTACCTAGTTTTAGGAAGTTCATAGCCACGTTTTTGGCTCTTTCGGCAGAACCCTCTACTTTTCCTGCGCTTAAAGCGCCTTTATATATTGCGTTGTCTTCTATTCTGATGCCGCTATTCATTGTGATTTGATCTTTATGCGTGGGTATTACCTGATCTAAGTTACGCAAACTGCTTAAGGTGGCCAATTGCTGCACAAATTTGTAAACTTTCAGAAGTATGGTGTTAGCATAATAGTTGGGGGCCTGCTTTACCAGGGCAAAGGGTTACCCTTGATACCATACCGTTACAACGGGTGGGGCCAGTACCTGCAACCCGTCGGCAACACTACTACACCCCGTGGTTAACACTGCTACACCCCGTGGTTAACACTGCTACACCCCGTGGGCAACACTGCTACACCCCGTCGGCAACACTGCTACACCCCGTGGGCAACACCGCTACACCCCGTGCATGAAACTGCCACACCCCGGTGTAACGCATAAAAGACTTTAAGTCTTTTATCAATAGACTTTAAGTCTTTTGTCAGTAGACTTTAAGTCTTTTATCAATAGACTTTAAGTCTTTTATCAATAGACTTTAAGTCTTTTGTCGATAGACTTTAAGTCTTTTATCAATAGACTTTAAGTCTTTTGTCGATAGACTTTAAGTCTTTTGTCGGTAGACTTTAAGTCTTTAGCGAAGAAAGACTGTGGAGAAGCTTACAGCAGGCTGCTGACAGCCTTTGTAATGTACAATGAACTGGCGGCCAATCAAAGGCCATACCTGCTAAAGCCTGCCAAAAACCACAAATAGCTTTCTAAGGCCTACTTTTATAAAACCCTGTATTAGCGAAAAAAGAGGGACGTGTTTATGACATTAAAGGGGGGGGTAGCAAACGGCAGTAGTTGAGCCGCGATAAATCGACGGCGTTACATTGGCCAACGCAGCTTAAAGTTGTGGACCACATTTATTGGTGCCAAATCACAAGAATAGTTGTAATAAATAATGGGGTATTGCTTATTTAACGGCCGTTGGTGTTCAGCTGCTGCTTGATTTCGTCAAGCTCCTGCCTAGTTATGCCTACGTTATCTACAATATCTTGATCACTCAGCTTACCTAGTTTTAAGAAGTTCATAGCCACTTTTTTGGCTCTTTCAGCAGAACCCTCCATCAAAGCGCCTTTATATATTGCATTGTCTTCTATTCTGATGCCGCTGTTCATCGTGATTTGATCTTTATGCTTTAGTATTACCTGATCTAAGTTACGCAAACTGCTTAAGGTTGCCAATTGCTGCACAAATTTGTTCAGTTGGTGCTCTGTATGGCACACTTCTTTGAGTCGCTTCAACACCTTTACAACGAATTCAAGTGGCTGAACGTTTCCTCGTGCCGCCAGGATGGCCAGCACTACAATTTCAGGAATGTCAGATACAAGCAGTGTATCAGCATCGTAGTTTCTGATTTCAATCAATTCATAATGGTAGTCCACATAATTACCCGGTATGTGTTCGCTCATATGGGTGGCCATGGTGGCGGGCTGCTCGCCCAGGTATATAACATATTGCTTAACAGGTACCTGGGCCCACTCTTGCATCATGGCCAGATAAAACTGCATACGTACCACCATGTTCTTTTCTGATTTGGTTTGAAACTCTATATGCAGTACTTCCTCATTGCCATTGTCTTTACGTTCTACAATTTTGGCAAAGTCCATTTGCTTCTCAATAGTTTTAGGCAGGTTGGCAGTGTAGAAACTGGCTTTGACATGGTAATTAAAGCTGAAAGGGAGGTTAGTCAGGTCTTTTGCTTTTATTACGATGCCTTCAAAAGTTTCGCGCAGCATCCGGTCAAACAGGTTGGTCATAAGTGTAGGCAGGTTCAGTTTTAACGAGCCTGAAACTATGTAAAATATCGCCGATTATAAAGCTTTTGTTTACATGTATGCTGGAAGCAGAAATGACAGGGAGAGCAAACGGCAGCGTTGGAGCCGCGATAACTCGACGGCTCTACATGAGTGGGGCTGTGCAATTGGCAGTGGTATGCGATGGCCGAATCGACCCGGTAAAGCTGGCAGCCCCCCTTAAAAACAAAAACCGGACTCAAGGGAGCCCGGTTTTTGTACTGGTTTTGATTTTCAGGGTAATTATATTGGATATTAATGTCTTGCTATGAAGCTTTCGCTTACAGTACTTGATGTAGCAAACAGCCAAACGTAACCCAATACCCTGAAAAAAAATTTTAATAATAGCACCACCAACAGGCGGTGTACCAAAATGACTCTGGGATGGCCCCACCCCTGGCGGTATCTTGCTTGTCGTGGGCCATGTTGGTTACAAAGCTTTGTACTTCAAGCTTAGCCAATGATACTTTTCTTTGCTCCGTTTTCATTGCGTTCTTCATGATATTATTCCGATTTATTGAGTAAAACAAAAATTAACTCTGAACAAGTATTTGCCATATAATACGCAAGCCCAACCTGTTTTGGAAAAATAGTATACAACCATAGCCGATAATTGCCAACAGGAAAGAAAAGCACTTATAGCGAAAAGCCTACCTGACCTTTTGTAAATAAACGCCGGGAACAGACAACAAACAGAAGAGCCTAAAAATAGGAAGCCGGGTGCAAAGCACCCGGCTTCTCAAATCTATAAGAGCAAAATAAACTAATTATGATGAATTGCCTAAGTTACATAAATATCAACAAAAGCGTTTCATTTTTAGCTGCTTACAATTAAGGGCATCATCACCTGCTGAGGCCTGTGCTAGCTCACGTGTAGCAGCAGACCTTTCAGGTACTCACCTTCGGGGTGGTAAATATTAATGGGGTGGTCTTCGGGCTGGTGCAGCTGCTGTATAATACGCACGTCGCGCCCGGCATCGGCCGCCGCGCCAAATACTATTTTACGAAACAGGTCTGGCGTGATATTCTGCGAGCATGAGTAGGTCATTACCAGGCCGCCGGGGGCCACCTTTTTAAAGGCAAGCAGGTTCAGGTCTTTATACCCGCGTGAGGCATTTGGCACTGACCGGGCATTTTTGGCAAAGGCGGGTGGGTCAAGCACAATCACATCAAAAGCCTCCTCCATAGTGCGCAAATAATCAAAACAATCGGCTACTACGGCTTCGTGTTCGGCCCCTTCTGGGTATGAGTGGGCCACGGTTTCATTACACAGGGCAATGGCGGTTTTAGAAATATCAACCGAAACTACCCGCCTGGCCCCTCCTTTCAGGGCATATACACTAAAACCACCAGTATAGCAAAACGTATTGAGCACGCTTTTGCCTCCGCTGAGCTTGCCCAGCAGCAGGCGGTTTTCGCGCTGATCAATAAAAAAGCCTGTTTTCTGGCCCTGCGCTACATCAACCAAAAAGGGGATGCCATGCTCAGTTACCTGCAACTGCGTTGGGCCCTGCCCGGCCAGCCAGCCACTGGCCGTGGTAATATTTTCAATGTACTTACTGCTGGTTTTGCCTTTAAAGTACACATGCTCAAAGCCCAGCCCCTGCAGGGCAGCTACAATTAGCTGGTGGCGTTGTTCGGTGGCTTTGGTTAACAACTGTACCACCACCACGTTGTGGTACACGTCGGCAATCAGGCCCGGAAAAAAATCGCCTTCAGCATGTACCAGGCGGTAGCAGGTGGTATCAGTACCTGCCAGCAACTGCTGCCTGATGGCCTGGGCATTGACCAGCTTTTGCTGCCAGTAGTTAACCTCGTTAAAGGGGGCAGCTTGGGGCCCAAAGTGAAACAGGCGTGCAATAATTTGGCTGTTGGGCGCATAAAAGCCATAGGCCAGCACTTGGCCGTGGTTATCGGCCACGGCCACTATGTCGCCCTCGCCGCAGCCTTTGGGCCGCTCTTTAATGGCGCCAGAAAATACCCAGGGGTGCCGCTTTAGTACGGAGCGGTCTCTGCCCGAGCGCAACACCAGCTGGGGGTAGCTACTGCTCATGAACGTTTGCTGATTTTATTTAAGGTAACAGGGCGTTGCAAATCGCACTTAAAGCGGTCAATGCCCGCTACCCTTTTGTGGGCGTGCTTGGTGGCGCGGCCCTGCACACGCGCACGCCACATTTTAAAGCTGCTGGCCTTCATTTGCTGGCGCATCAGTGCAATCACTTCACCTTCGGCTACGCCAAACTGGGCCTCAATGGCATCAAAGGGGGTGCGGTCTTCCCAGGCCATTTCAACAATGCGGTCTACTTCTTCTGGGGTAAGCTGAGGGGTTTTAGCCATATATAGTTTTTAACAATGCGGCAAATATAAGCCCAAAACTGCGCATTGGCACACCTGAGCAGCAGCCCCGCAGGGCATGGCGGCCTTCTGCTAATAGCCCTACCAATAATATTTTTTTAATCTGGGCAACCTTCGGTACAATAATTGGTGCTACCCAACTGTTAGCCTATTATATAACTCCAGGTGTATACAATGATTCGGCTTCCGGTACTATTCATGGCATTTTTATTTGTTCAGGCCTCTACGCCTGACTATGCCGAGCACTATGGCCCCGATTACCACGATGCCCTGGATCGCCTAAGCAGCCACCAACCCTATGTTACCCAGCAGTTTGGGCAGGGCGAAACCGCCCGGCAGCTTTCGGCCGTTGTTTTTCCTGAGTTAATCAGGTACTCTGCCTTCAAAGACTTTTTTGAAACCAGCGCCCTGGTGGCCATTTATACCCGCACCGGCCAGGTAGATTTTTCTATTGGCCCCCTGCAAATGAAGCCCTCGTTTGTTGAGCAGCTGGAGGCTGCCGTTTGCCAGACACCAGCCTTACAGGCACATGTGGGTATTGCCGCCTACAGTGGCACCACGCAGGTGCAGGTGCGCCAGCAGCGGGTGGCCCGCCTGCAACAGCCGCAATGGCAGTGGCGCTACCTGGCGGCCTTTTATGCCATTATGCAGCACCGGTTTGGCCAT
>CAZXTW010000179.1:0-9796 GCA_964643525.1 uncultured Roseivirgaceae bacterium | reverse complement strand
ATAGTTTGTACAATGGCACCCTTTTGAGTCTGTTCATAGCGTGTACGCAATATTTCATACTGGGCTACCAGCTGGGTAAATGCCTCGGTAAGCATTTCACGGTTTAGGCGGCCTTCAATGGTAACACCCCATACCTCCAGAAAAAATAACCGGTTTCCCAGGCGTTTCTCTAACTCAAGAATATACTGTTGTTGAGGCGAGAGTTGGTAGGTGTTTTCTGGGTAAAGGCTTGGTATGGGGTGTTCAAGCAGTTGTTGAAGGCTTTGGGGGGCTACCTCTTCTTTAGCATGGGTTCGGCTGGCCTTGGCCATAATGGTTTCAAGCTGCTTGCTGTAATTATTTGCTAGTTGTTCAATACTTTCTGCCTCAAATTGCTGGCTATTGTAGCTAATGGTAAATTGTAGGCTGCCATTTACCACCATGCCATTAAACTCAATGGCATAGGGTCTTTGATTACCAGCGCCATACAATGGGCCCACGGGCAGGTCAGCCCATTGAAACATTGAATCATTCAAGTCACGGTCAAAAATACCCAGGTAATTAAAGCATATTTGTGGGTTATGTTTTGGCAGTGATATATCATTACGTAGGTACCTCAATAAACCATAGGTAAAGCCATTAGCAGGTGTTTGCTCTATGGTTTCATCCATTTTTTGAATATGCCCTTTTAGCGTTTTCATTTCGCTCACGTCAAGGCCAACAGGATACGCCGAAGTAAACCAGCCTATTGTTCGGCTTACATCAGGCCCACCAGAAAAGGGTTCACGGCCATGGCCTTCAAGCTGTACCAGTATCCTTTCAATTTCCTGCCAGTCACGCAGGGCCAGGGCCAAAGCCGTAAGCAATAACGTTAAAACAGGGGTGCCAAAGGCATGAGTGGCCTGTTGTAGTAAATAACTGGTATCGTCACTTTTGAGTATTACCTGGGTAGTAGCAGTATTTTTTTCAGTAGCAGCCTGTGTTGCATCAATGGGTAGCTGTGGCCACCTTTGCCCCAATAGTTTTTGGTAATAAGCTGCATCTTTGGTTACATAGGTGCTGCGTGCATAAGCATACAGGTTGCGGCTCCAGGTGCGGAAAGAGGCTGTTTTACGGGGTAACGTAATGGATTTGCCAGATACCAATGATTTATAAATACTGCTCAGGTCGTCTAAAATAATTCGCCAGGAAACACCATCAACTATCAGATGATGAATACTGATCAATAGATAGTATCCTTCTTTTTGAAACGGAAAAAGGGCGGCCTGAACTAAAGGGCCATTTTGTAGGTTGTGGCTGGCCTGTATATCAGTTGCAATATGGGTGATACTGTCTGTTGTGTGGCCATTTTCTAACTCAATAACCTGCATACCCAATAATGCCTTATTTACAGGCTTTATATGTTGCTGCCACTGGCCTTCACTGTTGTTGAACAGGCTACGCAGGGCGTCATGGTGGGCCAGCAGGTAATGAAAGCTCTCTTTTAAGAAATCTGTGTCAATATTGCCCGGCATATACAAAATAACGGACTGGTTGTAATGGTGGGCCTGTTGAAGCTTAAGGTCAAAAAACCATTGTTGTATTGGTGTTAACGCTAAGCTGCCTGTTACCAGGCCCTGCTCGGCTTGCATATCACTTGCCCTGATAATGGCAGCCATATCGGCCAGGTTGGGGTGTTGAAAGGCTTCACGCAAATGTATACGCCACCCTTTTTCTGCTAAACGGGCAGTTAACTGTACCATCATAATACTATCGCCACCCAAGGCAAAAAAATTGTGCTGGCGGCCAAGTGATGCTTTATTAAACAACTGTTCCCAGGTAGCAGCCAATACTACCTCTGCTTCATTCTGTGGTGGCTCGTAGGGCACCTCTGTTTCGTTTTCATCCTGTAGTTCAATGAGTGCCTTTCTGTCTACCTTACCATTGGGTGTTAATGGCAAAGTGGGCATCCACATGTATCGGGCTGGCAACATATACTCAGGTAGTTGTTGTGCCAGGTGTTGCCTAATATTGGCCGTTGGCACCTCACTATGGCCTGTATAATAGGCGCATAAAAGCATATGCCCTTCTGTGCTGTCGGGTACTGCAAGCACTACGGCTTCTTTTACACCAGGTATATATTGCATGGCCCAGCCAACCTCGGCACCTTCAATTCTTATACCATTTACTTTAAATTGTTCGTCATTTCTACCATGGTAAAGCAAGGTGCCATTAGCTTGCCAGGAGGCCAGGTCGCCCGTTTTATACATTCTGTGCCCCATTTTAAAGGGGTCGGCTACAAATCTTTCATTGGTTTGCTCAGGCTGTTGCCAATAACCTTTAGCGGTGCTTAAACCACTAATGTATAACTCGCCTATACTACCAATAGGCACCGGTAGCAGGTGTTCATTTAGTACATAAACAAATACATTAGTCAGTGGTTTTCCTATGGGTATTTGGCTTCCTTTTCCGCTTACATGATGCAAGGTGGCCCACACTGTGGCTTCAGTAGGGCCATACAGATTATAAACAGAACTGGGGCCGGCTTCTTTTAACTGCCTTGCCAATGTTGGCGTCATCTGCTCACCACCAACGCAACAAATCCGTAACCCATTCAAGGCCTGTTTCATTTGGTTATCTTGCAACATGAGCCGGGCAAAAGAAGGGGTGCATTGCAGGGCGGTAACCTTCTCATGGTTCAACAAGTGGCTTAATGGTTCCTCCTCGTCCTGGTTGTGCAGTTCCTTAATTCTATATAATCGCAACAGGCCCTCCATGGCTGCTGTATAATCAACACCAAAGTCTATTAAACAAGCCAGTTCATCTACTTCAATAGAGTTAAAACTGGCTACTCGTTGTTCACATTCCTCTTTAGTACCGATAAGTGTATTTTGATCCATGTACCGAGCCACAGCGTGGTCAAGTATGGCCTCCAGGTCATCACCATCAAGCCTTTCAGCATCCTGTATTTGGCCCATATTCCTGGCCAATTGCTTAATCAGTCCCGTTGAACCCCTCAAATATTCTCTGAAGGGCCCACTGGCAACCTGCAATACCTGCTTGCGGTCTTTACCAATAAAAGTATGCAGCATAAGGGTAACGTGGCCGTAGCCTTCATGGCCGGCTTGCTGCCAGGCCTGGCGGTAGGCTTTAATCTTTTCTGCAAGCTCTTCTTTGGTTTGCCCTAACAGGTGGGTTAACAAATAGGCTCCTAAGTGGCCCGCTTGCACAAAGGTTTCTTCGGACCCCGCGGCGGTAATCCAAAGGGGTAGCTGCCTTTGCACTGGCTTAGGGTACAAATGTACGGCTACCGTTTGCCCAGCCCCACCAGTATATTCAACTGATTTGCCAGCCCACAGCTTACGGATTGTGCCTATTGATTCTAACAAATGTTCTTTGCGGTCGGCATAGTGCTCAGGTGCAAAAATAAAGTCGTCGGCATTCCAACCTGCAGTAACTGATACCCCTACCCTTCCATTACTAATTCGGTCAACCAAAGCCCACTCTTCGGCGGCGCGTACAGGGTGGTGCAGGGGCAATACCACACTGCCTGCCCTGACTTGTAGCTGGTGGGTTTGAGCGGCAATTGCAGCAGATAGTACTGAAGGGTTAGGAAAGTAGCCCCCAAATTCATGAAAATGGCGCTCGGGTGTCCAGATGGCCGTAAAGCCTCTTCGGTCGGCAAAACGGGCCCCGTCCATGATGAGCTGTAAAGCATCGTCATTTGGTGTTTTACTTGCTTGCTCTGTTCCAAAATAAAACAGACTGAATTGAAGGCTTTTGCTTTTATGTATCGCTCTGCTTTGTAATTGTAGTATGGGCTTTCTGCCCGCTAACACCACTTTAGCCCCACGCGACAGTGGCCAGAACAATTCCATTACTGCAATGTCAAATGACAGGCTGGTCAATTGTAGCCATGTATGTTGCGATGGGTTGTCAAGGCGCTGGTCCATCCCTACCATAAAATTCGATAAGTTATGGTGCGTTACCTCCACCCCTTTTGGGTATCCGGTAGAACCTGACGTATAAATTATATACGCAGTAGCCTCAGCATCAAAAGCAACCTTGCCTAAAGGGGCGGTGGTAATAGGTATGCTGTCGGTACTGATGGCTTTGGTGTTGTATTTATTTGGCAGGTTTTCAATCATTTCTGCTGCACATAAAATCAGGTGCGGGTTGCTATCTTGTAGCATGAACTGGCAGCGTGCTTCAGGGTAGTCAGGGTCTATTGGTATATAAGCCGCACCGGCCATCCAGATGGCAATGCAGGCAGCAACCATATCTGTGCTTCTGTGCATCATAATGGCTACACGCTGGCCCCTTTGCAGATTGCCCTGTTTTTCCATATAGGCCCTCAGGTTCTCGGCCCTTGCAGCAAGTTGCCTATAGGTAAGTCTGTTGTTATTGGCAATTAGTGCTTCATCATTGCCAAAACGACCTACAACATCCTGAAAGCGACACAAAAAGTGCTCATGTGTAGTATTAAATACTGTGCTGGTATTGTTATTGGTATAGAGTACTTCTTCTTTCTCGGCCTGGGGTAGTAAATGAATGGCCGAAATCGATATTCTAGATGAATGCTTTAACTGCTCAAGAATATATTGCCACCGCCCAAAAAAGCGTTTGATTTCATCTGAATTAAATATAGTGGTATTGTAATCAATATTTACAATAAGGTCGGCCTGGTCTTTATGGTTAAAAATTTCAATGGCCAGCCCGTAAGGGCTTAGCCCAGGGCTTAAGCTCCCCATGCGGGCATGTAAATGCTGAATATTGGGTGCATCTACCGGCTGGTACGACAACATGATGTCATGGCTGCTGCCAATTTTCCATACCGGGTAGCGTTGGTGCCTGTAGGCGTTCAGTGTTTGTTTTTTAACATGGCTCAGCAGATCTACCACAGTAGTTTGGCTGTTGGCTTTTATGCGTAAGGGCAATGCTTTCATAGTAAGCCCCAGCGTTTTTCGTTGGCTGGCATTGCTCCTGTTTAAAACGGGTATGGTCAGTACAAGCTCATCACGTTTTTCAATGCCACAAAAATAAATGTAAAGTGAAGCAGCAAACAGGTTGAAAATATCAACATGCTGTTCTTTAGCAGTGACTTTCAGCTGGTTATAAAGTTGCCTTGGCAAAGTAAATGAGCAGCGTTTGCTCATGTTGCTTTGTGTCCTTGGCTTGGGGTAAATGGCAGGTGGTAAATCTTGAAGTGCTTCTTGCCAGTACACTTCATCTTTAGTGTATGAATCACTTTTTTGATAGGCAAGGTCGCTGGTCAGCAAGTTAGTGTAAGCGTTTAATTTAACCGGAGGCTCTGCCTGATAGGCAAGCGTTTGGTAACGGCGCAGTACCTGATGTTGGAGTAATGCACAGCTCCACCCATCAGCTACCAGGTGGTGAAACACACCTAACCAGTACCATTCATTAATGCTTACTCTAATCAATGCAAACCTAAACAATGGGGCATTAAGTGGGTCAAGCGGGGTACGCAAGGCCTGATCCATAAATTCAAGCGCATGGCGGTTGCCTTCTCGTTGCTTTGTAAACTCTTTGAACTGTAGTTGTACAGGTAATTGCCCAACCACTTCCTGTAAAATTCGGCCATCGTGGTCTTTAAATTGTAACCGCAATGCCTCATTGTTATCAATAGTTTGTTGTAGTGCCTCTTGGAAAAGTTCAGTATTCAATGGGCCTCGTAAATGAATGTAACCGCCAATATTGTACAGAGGCGAATCGGCATGCATTTGTTGGTCAGTCCAAATAGCCTTTTGGGGAATACTCAGAGGGTAGGTGCTGGTGCTCACCATATTGTCAGGTATGCAGTTCGGTTGATAAAACTATTTTAAGGTTGTTATGTAAATATACAGTTTCAGCCTGTAGCGTACCAGTAAGGTCTATATTCCAACCAATGAATTTCAACATTGTGCATAGCCAGGCCAAAGCACTATTCTTACACTAGAATAAAAGTTAGGATATTAATTACTGCACTTTGGTCAATGGTGTCTTGATAAGCAGTGTTATTTATGGTTATTGTTAATACCTACCTTATCTGTCATTTGGTGAAATATTATAAAAATGAAACCATATAGCTTTATAGTAAGTTTTTAGATATAAATAAGAAATATAGTTTGTGCAGAAAAGGTAAATGCTGTTCTTGAGTGTGGCTATTTAGTTACAATAAAAACTAAACATGTTTATAGTTTGCAATAAATTTAGCTTGCTTGCCTGGCATGCTAAAGGGCAGAAAAAATAAAAATTAAGGGGTTTTGGTACGAAATACATAAAAAATGCAATTTCTACTACCGGAATAGCCCAAAGTTTTTGATCTTTGAGTTTGTGTTAGGTAAGGTTAAGTAAAATGTCTTAACCTCTTGTGATTGTATGAAAAAACAGCCCCTTGGTGAGAGGCTGTTTTTTTTATGGTATGAATTACCTAACCAATTCATACTTGGCTAATCAATCTGGTCTTTGATGGAAGGGGCCAGTGGTACCAGTGGTACCTCCACCACCGCCACCACCTGTGGTGTCACCACCACCACCTCCAGTAGTTCCGCCACCACCAGTAGTATCATCACAACATTCCGTCCAATTGCAAGAATTCACGTAGGTGTCACAGTAAGGCTGGTATTCTG
Organism: uncultured Roseivirgaceae bacterium; assembly: GCA_964643525.1. Lineage (GTDB taxonomy): Bacteria > Bacteroidota > Bacteroidia > Cytophagales > Cyclobacteriaceae > CAZXTW01. The sequence goes on along the minus strand of CAZXTW010000179.1, from coordinate 3,209 downwards.
ACAAGAAAATCCCCCCTTTGGCAGTTTGAAGTGTTTTACTACTCAGTGTAGTGACAAAGCTCTGCACTGTCAGGTCATTCAGATTTAACTTTTTGTCTTTCATCTTAATTAGGTTTTAAAATTTGAATGAATCAATCATATTGCTCGAAGGTAGGCTTGGGTATTGCTGAATAAAATGATTCTAGGCTTACATAAGTTGAACTGAAAAAGTGAGGCACTGTAGTGATATATATGGCAGTTGAAGTGCAAACTAAAGTTAAGCGGGGTGGTTGTTAAACAACAGCAGCCCCAAATAGGGGCTGCTGTACCTTCAATTTAAGAATAGTGTTGTCAGTTAAACGGGTATGGTAATACCTGTGGTACCTCCACCGCCAGATCCACTACCACTGCCACCTGTTCCGCCTGTGTCTCCTCCTCCGGTATCATCTCCACCGCCAGTAGTACAGTCGTCTGTATAACCACAGGCAGTTACGGGAAATGAATCACAAAACGGTGGGGCATCAGAGGGGCCGTCAAACCCCCCTTTGGCAGTTTTTACTCTGCTACCTGTCAATTCGGTTACAAAGCTTTGCACTTTCAAAGTGCCCAGACTTAATTTTTCACTTTTCATCATAATTAACATTTTGCTGTAAATAATAATATTGTGCCCAAGCTATTGTATGATTTTGCTGATTAGTACTGAACATATGGTAATTGATGTTGAATTGAAACACATAGCACTTAAACTCAAACAATGGCCAGCTGAAATGGTACGTGAGGTAGTTATAGCGTAAACAATAGCTATGAAGTAAAGGCAATAAAGAAAATATGCAGAAAATAAAACCTTTAGTATGCATGCATCATTAAATTTTTGCATATTGCATCCGCAAAAAACAAATCGGTTATATAACATACCAAAACATTAACTCTGTAGAGATATGAAAAAGCTAAGAATCGGTGTACTGGCCTTATTATTGGCCTTTATGTACGGTTGTACTCAGGATGCGGTTGACCCAGGCGCGCAAACGCAAGATGCGCTTGAGCCTATGCAAGCCAATCAGGTAGATGCTACCATTATTGGGCAGTTAGAACAGAATGATGAGTTCAATTGGACCATGGTGAGCGATCAGGTAGTTTGGAGTGTTTTAAGAAACGGAGATGCTGTGATGAGTGTGGGGTACAAACCCCAAGGTGAAGGCGATGTTTCTGAAAGGATACACCAGATTGATATTACAAGTGGTGCTTGGGTTGAAGCAAAAAACACATTAATTAACGATGTGATCGAAACCATTAACAACAAGCGTAAAAGTAACATTTCAAGAGATGAGGTGGTATTAAAAGAGAGTGAGCACCTTCCTTATGTGCTTTTAAATGTTACCGACTTTGAGGTTGTACAGTTGTTAAGAAAACACCCCAACAGCCGTTATGCTGAACCGTTGGGCTATGCACCTACAACAGTTGGTGTGGTTGCCCCTCAAAATAGAGAGTTAAGCAGCAAAGGATGCAGCAACGATGCCGACAATATTAATTCGGCCGATTTCACCACAGTATCACCTTCAGCCAAAGTTTCTTGGGTGCTATCTGGTATTAATGTACCAGCTGCGTGGAACCACAGCACTGGCCGCAACATTACTGTTGGCTTAATTGATACCGGTACATCTGAGCGTCAGGCCAAATTAGGCAGTCAGTTTAACTCAGGCCAGTCTACTGGTCGTTACATCAACCGTTTTGGAACTTACCAGACAGGCATGTGGTGGTGGAAGGAATATGATGGCCCAGACGATCAGTGCGGCCATGGTACTCAAATGGCAGGTGCTATTTTAGCCCCTCGTAGCAGTGGTGGCTCATCAGTTGGTGCGGCATACAACGCCAACCTGGTTGCTGTACGTGGTACTTCAGATGTTGTGCTGGAAAGCAGCAATGATAAAGACGGCGTAACTGAAGCGTTGTACTTATTAGCCAACAGAAGTGATGTGAAAATCATTAGCATGTCTATCGGTACACCTTTTAGCAGTGGTCAAATTTCAGATGCTATTCGTTATGCTTATGGCCGTGGTAAGCTCATGTTTGCTGCAGCGGGAACTTCACTGACCTGGACCAGCTGGTACGGAGTAATTTTTCCTGCAAATATGAATGAAACTGTTGCGGTAACAGGTATTAAAGATAATGGTTACAACCGTTGTGATGTTTGCCACGATGGTAGCAAGGTAGACTTTGTAGTGCCTATGCAACGTGCTTCAAATACTGACCGCACCTCATTGACTTTGGCAGACAGTGGTGATCAGCCCTCATATGTAGGCGGCTCGTCAGTGGCCACGGCTACTACCGCTGGTGTGGCTGCCTTGGTGTGGGCACGTAACCCTGGCTGGAGCAGAGAAACAGTGTTGCAAAAACTTAAAAATGCATCAGACTTCTACCCTTCAAGAAACAGCAACTTTGGCTGGGGTACTTATGATGCGCTGCAAGCAGTAACCAATTAATGTATTAGTTCACTTTACTAGCATAATCACGTATAAAAAAGGCATGCTTAACTTAAGCATGCCTTTTTTGTTATTCCTGATAAAATTAGAGGATTTAAGTCCCGTCTATTTGTCTTTGTTTTACCTTAACAACTGATAATCAAATATACGGTTTCTTGTACCATAAGCAGGCAATTGGCTTGCCTGATTGGCTCAAATGAAAAATCTGGCAGTTGAAGTTGTTCTGCATGCCAGTTTTAGTAGTTACTAGTGTCCAATGCGTTTTTTGTGGCCCATTTTTCAAGTATTGCTGTAGCTTCAGCACTTAAAGGGTTATTGCATGGTCCTCTTGCCTGCAGTACTGTACCTTTTGATTTGTTAACGCCTACCTCAACAGTACCTAGCGTTTCAGCGCAGGCAGCATCACCAAGCTGTTTTCGTATTGAAAAAATGGTGCTACCGCCTTTGCTACATGCTTGAGCGTATGAGGCCACGCAATGGCGCATTGTTTTGCCTTCATCAATTAAAGCCATGGCACTCAACAATTCAGTTACATAATACCGTGCTTTAACAGGGCCCTGGGCAGGGTCATTTACCTCCAATGTTTCATAATAAGACCATATTCCTGAAGGCCGCCAGCTGGTAATACCTTTGATATTAGTTAAGGTTGCCAGCTCACGGTGCCACAGCTCCATTTGCCTGTGCATTGCTTTCAGGCTTCGGCCTTTTAGGCTAAAGCTGGTTTGTGTATCACGGCAATGCGCAATGAAG
>CAZXTW010000178.1:7423-9803 GCA_964643525.1 uncultured Roseivirgaceae bacterium | reverse complement strand
GGGTAGTAAAATCTCCCGTGGTGGGTAGTAAAATCTCCCGTGGTGGGTAGTAAAACCTCCCGTGGTGGGTAGTAAAATCTCTCGTGGTGGGTAGTAAAATTGAAGTACTACCCATTTCATGGACTTACACAGCGCAAAGAGCCTGGAGGGCTCTAGCGGGTTGGGGTTAGTGGAGTAGCTGTAGGGGGTATGTTATCGTTAACGGATCCCTCCGTTACAGTCGGGATGACGCAGTGAAGCAAGCTCAGGGTAGACGTGGAGTAGCAGTCGAGATGACGCAGTGAAGCAAGCGAAACAACGATGAGTAGCAGGCGGGCGGATGCGCCCCTTTAGGGGGTCGGGGGAAACAACGCTAGTTGATTGCCTGCTTATTTGAGCAGGCGTTTGAAAAGGGCTTTGGTATATTCGGGGTAGTTTTTGTAGGGGAAGGAGTTGGCAATCATCACACCATCTTCAGCGCGGTACACGTTAAAGCCAGAGTACCAGGGGTCGTACACATGCTCTACAAAAATTACGTTGGGGGTTTTGTCGTTGATGGCTGCCTCCCATTGGGCCTGGGTAACCAGCTTAAAGTCATTGCCATACAGGCTGGCAATGGCGGCTTCGCTGCGCAGCTCAGGGGCCAGTTTATCTTTTCTGAGGTAGAGGGTATTGTTACGCATATCATTTTTATAAGTGGCCGCGCGGTACTCTTTGTCATTCAGGCGCATGTCGCGGCCCACAGCATGGTCGTCCATGATGCGGGCCAGGGCCTTCAGGGCGTAGTTGAGCCTGATGGGGGCAATGCCACTTTCCAGCTCACCCCAGCTGATTCTGATGGGGTACAGAATGCGCCGCACATTGTAGTACTTGCCTTTTTGCACAAACAGGTAGTTCATGCTGAATTTCACACTGTTGTCATTAGAAAAGATGGTGTTGTTGATCAACAGGTTTTCGGCCACCGTTAAATAGAATTTGTTGTTCACGCCCTTGAGGTCGTTGTAATCGTACGGATCCATAGGGATGACATCTTTATCCGGAAAGGCATCTTTGACGGCCTGCACCAGGTCAAGGTTGCTTTCAGCTTCGGCATCCTGCACTACGTACAGTTCGGCTGCTTTTTGAAAGGCTACCGCCCTGGCCTGTGTAAAGCTTTGGGCATAAAGTGCATTAATTGAACAAAAGCATAATAACAGCAGGCTGTATACAGCCAAAGGCATAGCATTGTTGTAACGATACATAGGTATTCAGTTCATATATGAGGAAAAAGAGTAAAAGCAATAAAATAAGGTGTGCGAAAAACTGCTTTAAAAATACTACAATTTATCTGGATCGGGCAAATCGGTATGCGGAATGGCTACAATTTCTTTGCCCCGCTGTACAATCAAAGCACTCTTTTTATATTTCTTAAAGCGAATGAGTTCCTTCCTCCCAATAGTACTTAGGTGATGCACCATTCGTTTACCAAGATCTTTATCATTTGACTCCATATGTCCCTTCTAAGTCAGTCCAAATAGATTTATTGTAGATTGATATGTCTAAGTTAATGCTTTGTGCTATTAATTCCGGCTCATCAGCTACATTATCAACAAACACCCATTGATTCACCACGGGGCGGTACAGTTGAAAAAAGTTTTGCAGGCCTAAAGTATACCTGCGCCTAATGGTGGGCTCGGGTATGTTATGCCCCCCTTCTTTGACCCGCTGGGCCACTCGCTGCACAGCCATTTGTGGGGAATGGAGCCAAAAGAACAACAGGTAAACGGTGTAGCCCTGCTGCTGGGCTGCTTTGGCCAGCTGCACATAGCTGCGGGTGGCCAGGGTGGTTTCAAACGCAAAGTCGGCCCCCTGTGCAATAAGCTGTTTAATGCGGGTAAGCATCAGCCTGCCAGCCTGTATGGCTGCCCCCTCTACATTAAAAGGCGAGAGGCCCCGGGCAATTTCATCGGCATTGATGAACTCGTTAATGCCCAGCAGGTTGGGCAGCAGCTGGTAGGCGGCCGTGGTTTTGCCTGCCCCGTTGCACCCGGCTATGATGTACAGGCGCTTCATACCCGGTTAGCTGGTTAGTTCAATCAGGTTTTGGCATACGTATTCAATCTGCTGGTCGGTCAGCTCAGCATACATGGGCAGGCTGAGGATTTGGCTTTGGCGCTGCGCAGCCGCCGGAAAATCAGCCGGGGTATGGCCGTAGCTGCTGTATGCAGGCAAAAAGGGTAAGGGCGTGGGGTAATGGATTTGCGTGGCAATGCCCCGCTCTTTGAGCTGCTCCTTAACCTGATCACGGTTGTTAATGGCCACCACGTAAAGGTGGTACACATGCTTGTGGCCCTGGGGCACCTCTGGGGTAATGACGTTGGTGCCTGCCAGCAGCTGGGTGTATTTGGCAGCATGGGCCATG
>CAZXTW010000178.1:0-7413 GCA_964643525.1 uncultured Roseivirgaceae bacterium | reverse complement strand
TCCGTCCACCGGGGCAGGTAGGGCAGCTTGGCATGGAGGATGGCGGCCTGCAGGGTATCCAGCCGGCTGTTGCGACCTTCTACCACGTGATTGTGCTTGCCCTGCTGGCCGTGGTTGGCAATCATGCGGATGCGCTCGGCCAGGGCATCGTCATTGGTAACCATGCCGCCGGCATCGCCATAGGCCCCCAGGTTTTTGCCGGGGTAAAAGCTGTACGAGGCCACGTGGCCAATGGTGCCGGTGGTGCGCCCCTGGTAGGTAGAGAGGTGCGCCTGAGCGGCATCTTCAATGACATACAGGTTGTGCTGCTCGGCCAGGGCCATAATGGGCCCCAGGCGGGCGGGCAGGCCGTACAGGTGCACGGGTATAATGGCCCTGGTTTTATTGGTTATTTTGCGGGCCGCATCGTCAGGGTCTATATTGTACTCGCCGGGCAGTATATCCACAAATACGGGGCGGGCGCCCATATTGCTTACCGTTTCGCTGGTAGAAATCCACGAGTTGGCCGGTACCAGCACCTCATCGCCAGGGCCCAGGCCCAGGGCTTTGATGATGATTTCAAGGCTGTCGGTGCCATTGCCGCAGCCAATGCAGTGCTTCACCCCAATGGCCTGGGCAAAGGCCTGCTCAAAGTCGCGCACAATGGGGCCGCCCACAAAGGCAGTGTTGGTGAGTATGTTTTCTATGGCCCCGTCAATATCAGCTTTGATGGCGGTATACTGGGCTTTCAGGTCAACGAAAGGTACGTTCATGCTATAATTTCAGTGTAAACGGGATGTTCTACCAGGTGTTTTGTACCTGCTAAGATAGCATTGGGCTTTGTCTTTTCAAGAAATTCTCTGGTGCGGATGCCGTTGGTTACGGCTATGGTGCGGCAGCCCAGGTGCTGGCCGGCCAGTATATCGGTATCAGTATCGCCAATAAACCAGCAGTCGGCATAGCTGTCACGGGGGTATACTTGCTTTACCAAATCATACTTTGAGCGCCAGCGGGGGCCATCGCCCTGGTGCCCGGTGTTGAGCACATTGTCAAACAGAGGCAGGATGCCCAGGTGCGCCAGCGACTCTAGCAGGGGCTCACGGTGGTTGCGCATGGTTACAATTACCAGGGTGTATTTGGCCTTGAGCTGTTTGATTACCTCAAGGGCACCCTCCTGCACCTTGTCGTACCGCTGGTAGGCCGTAGTTTCAATGCAGTCAATGCGCTGCTGCTGGTACAGCTTGTATTCAGGGCTTGATTTGGTTACGCCCAGCACCTTCCACTCGGCCAGGCGGTCGCGCTTGCCCTGCCAGTAGGTGGCCTGGTCAACCACAGGCAGCCCCAGCCCCGTAGCTACATCAACATAAGCGCGGTGGTATTTCTCTGCCACATCCAGAATAGGGCCGTCAAGGTCAAAGAAGAAAAACATTCTGCTAATTGATAATTAAGAATGAATAATTAATAATTCTTAGCAATTCATAAGTAATAATGAATAGTTAATAAGCCTTGGCAATTAATGAACTAAAGTAAAAATAGCAATAGGTGATTCACTATACGTTGTTAATTAATCACAGTTCATTATTAATTATTCACTATCCATTATTAATTATTCACTATCCATTATTAATTAATGAGGAAGTTTGTCAGTAAAGATTTCTTCCCAGTAGCGAATCATGTAGATGTTGGGTTTGATGGGTTGCGGCTCCAGGTCCTGGCCCAAGGCACCGCGTACGTACAGCTCGGGTATGTTGCCGCCCGCATTGACGGTAAGCATAAGCCCGCCCGCCGCAAAGCGAGGGTTGACCTCAATGAGGTAGTAGTCAGAACCATCATACATGTACTGGGCATTGAACACCCCACTGAGGGGCAGCAGCTGGCACAGCCGCTCAATACTTGCCTGAAACGGCGCCGCGTCTACCGTAACACCCTTAACCATTTGGCCCGCCTTGACCGACATGCGCTGCCGGGGCGATACCACCATGGCGCGGTGCTGGCGGTCGGCAAAGCCATCAACCGTAAACTCCTGCCCCTCAATAAACTGCTGCACCAGCATATTGTCACGGTTGCCCTTTTCAGTATACTTATGGGCCCAGAATACCAGATCTTCTTTGCTATTGACGCGGGCCACATCATTGCTGCCGCTGCCGGTGGCAGGCTTTACAAACAGGGGGTAGGTCATGGTGCCTGCCTCTGCTTCGGCCAGGGCGGCCTCAATGCGCCAGGTTTTGGGTACCTTCAAGTTGTGCTGCGCACAGAAATCAGCAAAAACAAACTTGTTGTCGCAAATGTGGTAGGTTTGCGGTATGTGCAGCATGGCTGTTACGCCCGTTTCGGCATGCAGGGCATCAATATGCTGGGTAAGGTAGTATATCTCTTTGCTGTAGGTAGGAATAATGACCTTAATGCCGTGTGCCTTGATGGTGGCCTTGAGCCAGGTCAGGTAGCCCTCTTCAGTAAAGCGCTGGCTAATCACTGCCTCATCGGCCAGGTGCAGGCCAGGGGCCATAGGGTCACAGTCTGCCGCAACCAGCACAATCATATGCTTGAACTTAAGGCGCAGGGCCTTAATGATTGATACTGCCGAGGCAGTACCGGCACTGGTTACCAATACGCATAGTCCGCTGTTCATCTGGTATAAGTTTAGTTGGTTGCTCGGCCCTGCCTTCACCCACAGGCTGGTTTAGGCTTTGGCCTGGTTGTAAATATACTCTATGGCTTCAATGGTTTTAATGCCCTCGTCTCCTTCTACCACATGCTTGCGCTCGTTCAGCAGCTTGCCGGCAATGGCATCAACCACCTTATCGTGGTTAGAGCTGCTGCCCTGGTACTTGCCGTAGTTGTTGGGCTTATCTTCAAACTTAATATCTTCATCAAGGGGGTGCGACTGTACATCCCAAAACTCAATTTTATTGAGGTAGCGGCCGCCAATTTTAATGGTGCCCTTCTCGCCTACAATGGTAATGCTGCCCTCGTAGTTTTTATTGTACACGCAGGTGGTCCACATCAACGAGCCTATAACGCCAGTATCAAACCGCAGGGCAGATACGCCACAGTCTTCAATTTCAATCTCGTGGTTCAGGGTATCTACAATGGTTTTGGCCTCTTTAATATCGCCAAACCACCAGATGAGCAAATCAATAAAGTGGCTTACCTGGGTGTAAAGGGCGCCACCTTCCAGGCTGTTGCTGCCCCGCCAGTCAGACTCAGTATAATAGCCCTGGTGGCGGTTCCACAACACGTTGCACTGCACCATAAATATGCGGCCCAGCTTGCCCTCGTCAATGGCTTCTTTAGTCAGGGCAATGGGCGTGTTAAAGCGGTTTTGCTTGACCACAAACAGCTTTACGCCATTGGCCTGTGCCACGCGGTTCATTTCGTTGCAGTCGGCCACTGAAAGGGCCATGGGCTTTTCTACCAGGCTGTGCATTTTGGCGTTGGCCACGGCCAGGGCCATTTCTTTGTGCAGGCCATGGGGGGTGCATATGCTTACCACATCGGCCTGGTGGTTGGCCAGCATTTCTTTATAGTCAGTATAATAAGGTATGCCGCCGTACAGGGCTGACTGGGCCTTGCAGCGTGCCTCGTCAACATCGCAAATGGCTGCTATTTGTGCACGCGCTTCAGCATCAACCACGGCAATGTGCCGCCTGCCAATGTGGCCTACGCCAATGACGCAAAAAGTAATTGTATCCATAGTACAACGGGGTTGCTTGAGTTATTGGGTACTTGTGTTTTGTGACGGGGTGCAATTTAAGCCATTATTGAGCAAACTGACCAACGCGGCTGTGAGGTTTTTGCGGGTATAGTCCTGTACTTTATCTGGGTGGGCCGCCCCCGGCATGTTGGGGTATTGCTGAAAGGCCTGCCACACAAACTGTTTCACGGCCTGGTGCTGGTCATAGCCAAACATGGTACCTGCACCGGTGCTTTGCAGCAGCTGGCCGGCATCACACTGGGGCGGGCCAAAGGCCAGCACCCGCCGCTCTACGGCCAGGTACTCAAATATTTTACCGGTCATGAACATTTTGCCCAGGTGCGTATTGTTGATGCACAGCAGCAGCAAGGCTGATTCATAGTAAATGTCAATCACCTCGGTATGGCTTACGTAAGGGTGGTAGCTAACGCGCTGTTTCAGGTAGGGGTAGCTGTTAATTTGTGCCTGTATGCTGGGGTCAGTCACGCCGCCCAGGCGCAGGTTAAGTGCCTTGAAAAAGGCAGGCTGCTCCTGACACAACTCGTCAAGCACGGCCCACAGCTTTTCTGGGTTGCGAAAATTGTTGAGAAGGCCAAAGTGCGTAATGTAAAAGGTGTTGCCGTCAATGGGCTTGGGCTGCTTAAAGTCAGTGGTATCAAACCCGTTGTGGATGACGCTAACGGGGCGGCCCGCAATACTTTCAAGCGCTTTGGCGCTTTGGTGGTTCACCATGAGCACCTCATTGGCCTGTTGCAGCACGGCCCGCTCAAGCTTTGCATGCCTGCGCAGGGCCCTCTGGCTAAGGCCAAACTGCTGCAAAATATCAAGCTGCGTCCATAAATCGCGAAAGTCGGCCACCCAATACACGCCCAGCCGTTGCTTCAGGCCCTGCCCAATGAGGTGCATACTATGGGGCGGGCCGGTGGTAACTACTGCATCTACCGGGTTGGCCTTGAGGTATTGGGTCAGGTATTTAATTGAGGGGCGCACCCAAAAGCAGCGCGGGTCTGGAATAAAAAACAGGCTGCGGGCCAGGGCAATAATTTTTTCTTTGATGGTGCGCGGCCTGCCGCCTTTTACCAGGCCGGCATTATCGGCCCCGCCCCCATTGCCTTTTTTATTTAAAAGTTTGTCATACAGGCGGTAAGGCTCCCAAATGGGCTGTTTAATGACCTCTGCCTCTGCGGGCACATCGTGCAAAAGGGTGGGGTCTTTTACGTGAAAGTAGGGGTCATGGGGCGTGTAAATTACTGGCTGCCAGCCATGTTGTGGCAGGTACTTGGCCATTTTAAGCCAGCGCTGCACGCCGCCCCCGCCGCTGGGTGGCCAATAGTAGGTTATGATTAATATTCGCTTCATTGCAATCGGTTGCAGAATTATATAAAAGCAGGTTTCTTTCAAAAGAATTGTAAAGCTTTTAATTTTAGCGCACAATCTTCTATCAACGACACAATCCTAATGAAAAAAATTGCCGTGTTTACCTCTGGCGGAGACGCACCTGGCATGAATGCCTGCATCAGGGCAACCGTGCGTAGCGCCATTTATTACGGTTTAGAAGTGTATGGCATTAAGTACGGCTACAACGGAATGATAGAAGGCGACATCTATAAGATGAAGTCTTATTCTGTAAGCAACATACTACAAAGGGGCGGCACTATTTTAAAGAGCGCCCGCAGCAAAGAGTTCAGGTATGCCGAAGGCCGCAAAAAGGCTTACGAGCAATTGAAAAAAAGAGGCATTGAGGGGATCATAGCCATTGGGGGTGACGGAACCTTTACCGGTGCACATATTTTTTATGAAGAGTATGGCATACCCGTAATTGGCGCGCCCGGCACGATTGACAACGACCTGTTTGGCACTGATATGACCATTGGCTTTGATACAGCCGTGAATACAGCCCTGGAAGCCATTGATAAGGTGCGCGATACGGCCAACAGCCACGACCGCATTTTCTTTATTGAGGTGATGGGCCGTGACACGGGTTATATAGCCATCCACTCTGGCATAGGCGGCGGGGCAGAGGTATGTATGGTACCCGAAACGCTAACGACTATTGACGACGTGATCCGCACGCTGGAATCGGGCTGGGAGCGCGCCAAGACCTCAAGCATAGTGGTAGTAGCCGAAGGTGACGAGCAGGGCGATGCCCTGGCCATTGCCACCAAGGTGAAGAAGCGTGTGCCCGATGCTGATATTAAGGTAACTACCCTGGGCCATATACAACGGGGCGGAGCGCCCAGCGCTTATGACCGCCTGCTGAGCAGCCGCCTGGGCCTTGGCGCCGTAGAAGGGCTGATTAACGGCCTGCAGGATGTGATGGTGGGCGTGGTGAACGACAAGATGGTGTACACCCCCCTGAAAGATGCCATTACCAAGAAGAAGCCCATTAACCCCGACCTGATGCGCATGGTGCAAATACTTTCTATTTAGAGGTTGGAATTTAGAAGTAAGAATGTAGAGAAGCATAGAAATGCGTCTTTACAGAGCATATAGATCAATTAACCCACCCGTTAGTAGTTAATCATTGATAGGCCGAATACTTCCGTTCGTGTTGATTTATGCTGCTGAGCAGTTTAGTTATATGAGCCTGCGCACGGTGCTGCAGCTGTATATTGCCAGCAAAAGCTTTGGGCAGGCCCCCAAAAGCTTAACGGCCTTTTATGATACTATTGAAGTAGGGGTACTGCTGTTTATTATACCCGGTGCCTGGCTGGCTGACACACGTCTGGGCAAAAAAGGGGCTGTGCTGACTGGCAGCATATTGCTGGTGGCCGGGCAGCTGGTGTTTTTGCTTAATAACTTTTTAGGGTTGTATGCCGGGGCCATATTGTTTGCTTTGGGCAGCGGGCTGTTTCGCCCTGCCCTGCTGGCCAGCCTGTTTGAAGCCTCTGGCCCACCCACCAACGAACGGACTGACGCCGTATTTACTACCAACCTGTTGGTTGCCTCGCTGGTTATTTTATTACCGGGCATGTTGCTGCCAGGCTTTGTGCCTGTTTATGGGTATTTAAAAAGCCTGATGCTGCCTGCCCTTGTTTTTGCTGTTGCTGCCACCGTAGGCCTGCTGTTGTGGCCTAAAGTTAAAGGCGAGCCACTGCCCAAACCCAATGTGGTGCGCCTGTTCAGAAAACAATGGGGTGCTTTATTGGTGCTGGTGGCCCTGGGCGGGTTGCTGATTGCCGCTACGGGAAGCATTAATGCGTTAATCAGTAATTTTTTGGCAGAGGCCAGCCGTTACATGGGCCTGCCCCTGTTGGGCAGCCTGGCCAGCAAAATGGCCTTTGGTGCTTCTGTAGCAGCTGCCCTGGCCATTATTGTATGGGCACTGGTTAGCGCCAAACGCAGGGCTGTGCAGCACCAGCTTAAAAAGGTGCGCCTGGCTGCGGGTGCAATAGCCACCTCATTTGTACTGTTAGTAGTATTCTGGGCCATACCCAATACCAACCTGGCGCAGGTATTTGTTAGCGCTTTTGTGGTGGTAACCGTGGCCCTGGCTATAGTCATGGTCTGGGCCAAGCCCGCCCTGTTGAGCCTGGCAGCCAATGACGGGGCACAGCCACAAACACAGCTAAGCACCTTATGGTTTGGTTTTTACCTGTTTGGGGCCTGGTTTATAGGCCTCATGGGCCAGCGCCTGCTGGCCGCCGCCTACTTAACCACCTACAAAATACCCCTGTTTGCCGGGCTGGCCCTTGTTATTGCTGCCCTTGCCTGGCTGCTGCCCAAAGCAAGGCGGTAAG
>CAZXTW010000177.1:0-9809 GCA_964643525.1 uncultured Roseivirgaceae bacterium | reverse complement strand
TGGTTAATGGTTATGGGGCCCAGGCTTTTTTGTACGGCCACCCAGCTGATATCTGCCGTGGTAGGTGGCGCTGCTGGGGTTTGCGCCTGGGGCAGGGCCTGGTTGGCCTCAGTGCCACCGCCCAGTGGTGTTTGAAAGGGCAGGGTACTGCCCCCTACCTGGGCCTGCCCGCCCAGTAAAAACTGGCTGCCACTGGTACCGGCAGCAGGCAGCTGCCCGGTAAAATGAGGCACCTGGCTGGTGATGATGCTATTGATGGCAGCCACATCAGCACTGGCCATTGCCCCAACGCTGGCCAGCACATAGCCGTTGTTCAGTTCAAAGCTGGCCGATGCTGGCAGCTTATTGCCCAGTAAAGGCAGCTCATCAAGGCTTACGTCAAGCTCAAGGCTTACCCCTACCGCGTAAATGCGCTCTTTACTTTTGGCCAGGGTAGAAATTAAAAATAAACTGCCTTTGGCAGCGCTGGCGGTAAATACCAGCGTGCCCTGGTCAAAATCATAGCTAAAGGAAAGGGCTGTAAGGTTGAGGTAAGGGGCCAGAAAACCGGGCGGGGTGGGCAGGCTGCTCAACCCAAAAAAGTCGGTAATGTCATCAATGCTGAGGCTGCTGCCGCTGGCTGCCTGCCAGGAGGCGCTGAGGCTGTTGGTGCCTGTGCCTGCCTGTATGTTAAGCTGCAGGGTTTGGCCGTTGAGTATAAACGCCCCGTTGGCCTGGCGGCTGTATTGTGTGCCGTTGCTGTTGGCCAGCAGGTTTACAAATATTTGCAGCTGGTCATTGCCGGCCAGCCGGGTGGTGGCATCGCAATAAAATTGAAAGCTACCATCAGTGCTGTACAGCAGGGTAAGCTTGTTAAGCGTTATGTTATTAATAAAGGCCGGGGTGCTAAGGCCAAACTGGCTGTTTAGCTGGGTTACCACGTCGCCAATAGGCACATCGGTAGCCTCACCAAATAAGGTTACGGTGCCGCTGGCAGCATAGGCGCCCTGTAGGGTAAGTGTGCTGCTGCCAATGCCAAACTGGGTAGTCAATGCCCCGCTAATGCTGGCCTGGCTGCCCTGCTGGCTGCTTATTTCAAACATGAAGTTGTTTAGCTGCACCTGGCCCAGTATGGGTATGGGTTTGTTAATGGCTATGCTAAAGTCAATGCTGCTTTCGGCCAGGCCCATCATAAAGCCCAGCTTGCTTATTTCTACTTCAGGAAAGCCCTGCGGCAGGGGTACCTCAAAATCATTGAACAGTTTGGTCAGGCTCAGGGGGGTATCTTCATTCAGGTTGGCAAAAATAAACTGGTCAGGAAATTGCCCCCCCACCTGTATGGTGGCCCCGGCCAGCTGCAGCTGGGCAGTGAGTTGCGCACTAAAGCTTACCGGCGCGCTGCTTACCGGGTTTAGTACGGTAAAGGCCAGGGCCACTTCAGTAAGCAGCAGCCTGGGGCTAAACAGCTGCCAGCCATTGGGGTTGTTGTAGGCCAGGCCTATATTCACGAGGGTTACTGTGCCTGCACTGGGGTTAAAGGCTACCTCAAAGCTGGTAAGCTGCAGGTAGCTGATGTTAACCAGGGTATCGGGCAGGGCACCCAGCAGGTTGCTGCCGCCGGCCAGGTTTTCTATGGCCTGGTTGGTGAGGCTGCCCAGCTGGGTAAAGCTGCCCTGCAAGGCCCAGTCACTTGCATTGCCGGGCACCTGCACATTTACAGGCAGGGTAAAGGTGCCCCCCTGCCCTGCCGTAACGGCAGCGGCCAGGGTCATGGTGGTTACCTCTAGCTCAACATTAGTAGCTACGGTGCCCTGTAGCTGGCCAAAGCCCAAGTCAAAGCCGGGCACCAGGTTCCAGGTAACGGCTTCATTCAGTGTAAAGGTGAGCTCAAGCAGCAGTTTGTTCTGGCTTTGGGTAAAGGCCAGGGTCATGGCCGTTTGCCCCTGGCCAAATAAGGTGCCCGTGCCCGTGAGGCTGTTGGTGCCCCCAGCCGTATTAGTACTGATGTTGCTTAAATCAAAGTTTTGGGCGTTGAGCACATCAAACACCTGCCGTATTAACGGGGCATTTTTTGCTGTAAACAGGCTTTTGCTCACCGCAGCCGTGCCGCCTGCCTGCAGCCCCTGCAACCAGCTGGTTATTTGCTGTAGGGTGTTGAGTGTTTGCATCAGGTCAGGTTGTTGGTGTAGTTGGCAAATGCGGTACCTGCGGCGGCAGGTTGGTTAGCAGCGGCACTGCCCACCAGCAGGTTGCCCCTTAGTGCCTGGTTTACGGGGTTTGAGTTGATGTTTACCCCTTCGGCGGTAGACTGCTCAAGGTTGGCGTTGCCGGCCACCCCCCAGTTGGCGTTGCGGTAATCTGTCACAGCAGCAGGCCTGGGAAAGCCATAAGCATGGGTGCCCCTGCTGGTAATGCCGTAAGAGTAAATAACCTGCCCCTTTTGGGTGCCGCCCTGCATATTACCAGGTGCATTGGCAGGCACTGGCAGGTTTTGTGCCGCCCCGTTGTTGCTAGAGCCATGGTGCACAGCCAAAATGCAGCTATAACCCGTTTGGGGCATGACGCCTGTATTGTTAAAGTTACAGTCACCGGTAAGGGCTACTTTGTTCACTACATGATCAGCCACTGGCAACGTTATGCGGATGCTCATGGCCAACCCGCTGTTGTTCATGACAATAGCCTTGTTGTTACTGACTACTGAACATTTGTATATAGAATATTGGGGGCCTGGTATTGAAGGGGTATTGGCCGGGTAGTAATTGGCATTAGCCGGGTTGATTGCCTTGATGTCATTCATAAAATTAATCACTGATGGCCCTACGGGTTGCCTGGGGTAGGTCCACTTTAACCCACCTAAACCTGCCACCTTGCCCAGCCGCCAGTGGTCCCAGTCCCAATGTGAAAGTATGACCTCAAGGTTGTTGCTGGCATTGTTCATGACGGGCCCCTGGTAATTGGGGTTGGTTACGCCCCCTATTTTTGGGCGTAGGGTATTAGATATGGTTGAGGTATAAAAAAAGAGGGGAAAGCCCACATCAAAGTATACCAGGGGCACGGGGCTGCCCCCCGCCGGGGCCAGGTCATACAGCAAAGCACAATTGGCCATGCCTACATCCATAATACCAATGCTGTCTACCATGCCCGGTAAAGGCGGGGGCGGTGGTGGGGCGCCTACATTGGCTGTGGCCCGTACTGGCACTGGCATGCCGGGCGGGGGTGGCGGCAAGGGTGGCGGGGGCAGCACCCTTAGCCGCTTTAGTGCGCTGGGCTGGCTGCCCAGGTCAGAGCGGTAGCCCCCATCAATGCGTTTGCGCTTCATGCTACGCTCTGTTGCGGGTATGGGGTTGTTGCTAATGGCATTGTCTGGCGCGTTTTCCAGCCCGGTGCCATCGGGGGCAGGCAGGGCCAGCAGGCGGCCCCGTACAATATCCCAGGTGCCGAACATAATGTTGGGCAGGGTAGCCTCAGTATAATCAAGCAGGTCAATATCAGGGTTGTAAAAATTGCCGGGGGGTATGCCCTCGTCAGTATCATGTACCAGGTCAACCTTTGTTAACTGCAACAGGTACCATGAGCCCTCAATCAAAAAAGCTTCACTGCTTAGGTTGAGCTTATCCAGAATTTGGGTCATAGTCTGGTTGCGCAGGTGCAGGGCAGTATCTGGTGCCTTGGGGGCCAGGTTGTCAATGGTAAACTTACCCTGCATGAGCATATTTTCCAGCCACTCCCAGGTTACACATTCAAAATACAGCTCAAAGCTGTTGGTGTTGGGGTCATCTTCTACCTTAGACAGGAAACCGTAATACTGGCTACTGGCCGAAAGGCGGCTGGTAAATTCAGGGTTATTGCCCTGCCCTTGAATATTGCTAACGGCAGTGAAAAAACTGTTGGGTGGTTGTTGGTTGGCCATAATGCTTGCCGCGTTTTAGTCTCTGGTGTCTATCTCGTGGTAATCGGCCATGAAATTATCAATGTACATCACTGTTACGTTCCATTTGCCTGAATGCTTTTTGCGGTTAATCTCTGCCCTGATGTGCCAGTGGTTGGTGCTTTTGCGCATGTATATTTTCAAAAAGTCGCCCCTGCTGGTGTCAATATCAGTATCAAGCGCCTCAAAACCTGCAATGACGGCGGTGTACTGGTCGTGGCGCACGTTGGTGTCATAATCAACATCGTGCCCTTCAAGGTTGGTGTAGCGCCTTACCTGAAAGCCCCTGTTAATGTTGCCATCGCGCTTGATGTTGAAAGAGTTTTCAAGAAACATTTTACCCCTCAGGTGCAGGTTTTCGGCAATGGTTACGCTTTGCATGTTTGTATTGCCGCGCAGGTTGGCATTGCCGTCAATGTATGCCTTGCCGCTTACCTTCAGGTTGGTATCTGTTTTAATGGTGCCGCCCACATGCAGGGTTTCCAGGGGGTTGCTTTTTTGAATGCCCACATTGCCCGAGGGCTTGAGCAGTATATGGTCATTATCTGCCTTGCTGGTGCCCAGCTCAAGTATGGTTTTTATGTTGCGGCCTTCATCTTTATAGGCCCGTATCCAGGCGGCCTCGCCGCTGCTGCTATCTGTTTTGGCAAAGCGGATGCCCACCGAGTCATCAGTACCGGCGGCAGGCATAATGGCCCCGCCCCGCACCTCAAACAGGGCATTGGGTGTGGTGGTGCCAATGCCCACCTTTTCATTGGCCACGTTACCGGTAGAGGTGTAGAATACAGGCGATTTTTCTACCAGGGCTATTTGGGTGCCATCTTGAAAGCCCGGTATGTTCTGGTGTTGCAGGTACACATTGGCCTGGCCGGCTGGCAATGATGAGATGAGGCCGCTGATGTTGAACTCAATATGCGCCCCCGGTGCCAGGTTGAGGTTGGGGGGTGGCAAAAAGGGCCAGGTGGCATCGTCAGGGTTTTGGGGTATGCTGGTTTTGTTGTAGGTAATGGCCAGGCCTGCCAGGGCCGCCTCAGTAAGCAGGGCCCATTCTTTTTGCTGGCCCTGCCCCTGTACATCAAATGAAATAATGAGGGCCGGCGTGCCATTGCCACCGGCAAAGGCAATAGTTTGTGTAGCAGAGGTGTTGGTGAGGCGCAGGGTAAGCTGGTTGTTGGTTACCCCATCGTTCAGCACGCGGTTGGTGTTGACAAAGCCCAGGTGCAGGGGTATGGTGCTGGCCCCGGTTTTGTTCACTACCGGCACAAACTGCTCACGCACGCCCACCAGGCTGTTGGGGGCATCGTCTTTTACCTTCATTTGCTGGTAGTGCATGGCCACGCGGGTGTTGCGCGTGCCCCCGGCCACATCTGTCATGACGCCCCCAAGGTCAATGGCCAGGGAGTTGCCCGCCCGTATGCTTTGGCGCAAGGTGCTGAGCAGGTAAACAGATGCGGTGCCATTGGCCTGCACGGTGGCGGCCAGCGCCCAGTTGGGCGAGGTAACCTCTAGGGCATCAAGCTGGGTATTGTCAAGCGTGCCCGGCCTGAACTGCAGCTCAAGGTGGTGGTTGTCAGTGCCGGGTGTATTGTTTGGCGGTGCCTGTAGTATGATGTTTTGGGCAGCCGTATTGCTTAGTTGCAGTTGCAGGGCCTGGCTTTCGCCAGCAGGCAGCAGGTACAGCACCTCTTCGCCTTCAGTATTGAGCAGGGCAAAGTCAAGGGGGAAGGTTGCTTCAAAAACAGGGCCGCCCAGGGCCTGCAGGTCTTCTTCCATCACCTCAAGCAGGGCATCTGCTGTAAGGGCCTGGCTGTATATTCGGGTATGGGCCAGGCGGCCGTTCAATACTTTACCCTGCTGGGTGCCACTTAGTTTTAACTGTGCTGATGCATCGGCAGCACCCTTACTGGCTTTGGCCTGAGCCATGAGCTGCCCGTTTTTATACAGGTTGAGCTGCTTACCCTGCCTGGTGGCTGCTATGTGTACCCAGGCATTGGTAGCTATATTGTCATTTAAGCGCACAATGCCATCCAGGCATTTAAACTGCCACCCCGTGGCCTCTACACTAACCGTGTAGGCAGGGGCACTGTTTGGCCCTTTGTGTATGAGGGCTACCTGTTGCGGCAGCTGGGCTATGTTTACCCAGGTCATGACTGAAAAATCGCCTGCCGGGGTCAGGTCAGCAGCATTGCCTGCCTTAATGAGGCTGTCGCTGCCATTGCACAGCACAGCCAGCCCAAAGGTATCATCAGGCACCAGCGTAAGCTGCCCGCTGGCCTCACCTGTATGGCCATTGGGGGCCTGATCGGCCAGTTTGTTGTTTTGCCCCAGATCATTCAGTGGCCAGTAGGCCGTAAGCAGGGTGCTGTCGTTCTGGTACAGTGCTTCTACCTTATAGGCACTGATGGCCTTGCTGTAAATGGTGGCTTTGGCCACCAATACGTTGGGGCTGATTTGTTGATTGCCCCCGCCCAGCACCACAGGTTTGTTGTTGGTAAGTGGCTGCGCGGCCGGGCCATTGTCTTTGCCCATGAGCTGGCCGTTCAGGTAAAACTTTACCTGCTGGCTGGTGCTGGTTACTACTATATGGTACCATTGTTTGCTTTTGAGCTTTTGCTTGTTAAGCGCTGCTTTTATTTGTGTTTTGGCCCCGTTCTGCACCAACTCTACCATTTGTTTTTGCTGGTGCACGCGCAGCAGGTAGTTGTAGTTGTTGTTGCCCCCCTTGCCAATAAGGTGCAGCCAGCCGTTTAGTGGGGTGTTGCTTTTAAACTGCACCCATATGGCCAGGGTCAGGTCGCCCGTTACATCAAGGGTAGTGGCATTGGCTACCTGCACAGTATCAGTTGCCTGGGGCAGGGCAATGACCTTGCCCAGCTGGGCATTGGCCACCAGGCTGGCATTGCCTTGCAGGGTGCCGTTGTTGTTATTGCCAGATACGTCTGGCAGGGTTTGTTTTTGTTTGCTGTTGCCAGGTATGCGCAGCTGCAACTGGTGGGTAAGGTTATCTTTCATGGGGCGGTAAGGGTCAGGTAAGTCAAGTGGGTTAAGTATTTGGGGTATTTTCTGTTGGGTTTTGTGTAAGCACCAGCCAGCCCTCACGCAGTTGCTGGGGGCCGTCAAAGGTGGCGCTGGTACTTGTTGGGCCTATGAGTAGCTGGTTCAGCAGGTCATCGGCCGTGGCCAGTAGCTGCCGCAGTTTTTTGGGTGCGGGGGGCCTTTGCGCGGCAGGCACCACGCTGGCCACTACCGGGTTGTTGGCCAGGGGGCTGAGCCAGCCCGCCGTAACCAGGTTGGCCCAGGCGGTATTGCTGTTAAACAGCAGGGCTACATCTGGCTGGCGCACTGTGTTGTTGGCGCTGGCGGTCATCCAGTCTGTGCTGCTGCCCATGGGCTGCACCCAGCCCCAGCTAAAGCCAGGCAGCGGTTGCAGGGGCAGGTTGGTCTGGTTTTGCAGGGTAAGCAGTGGGGCTGTAATGAATGATACCTGAATGTTTTGCAGCGCACTGGTATATTGTGCCGGGGGCAGGCCAATTTCTTTGGCAGGCAGTATGCCGGTAATGGCATGCACTGTGCCCAGGGGGTTCATGAGCATCACCAGGTTTAGCGCAGGGCCATTGGGTGTAAGCCACAGGTTTACTGCCTGGTTTTGGTGGGTGCTAATCATGGGGCTGGTGGTGGTTGTGCTTTGCGGAGCGTAAAACGGGTTGTTGAGCCAGTCAGTACCATCGTCAACCCAATAACCGGCCAGCCCGTCGTTTTGCTGCTGAAACTCGCCTACCCGCAACGGAAACTGCACCTGGGTAAAGCCGTTGGTTTCACGGCCCGAGCGCTGCATGTCAAGCTGCAGGGCGTTCCAGCTCTGGTCAACCGCTGGGTTGCCCAGCAGCTGCAGGCTTACGGTGGTGTTGACAATGGCCAGGGGCTGGCCAAACAGCAGGGCCTCTTGCGCATGCTGGGCGTAGTTTTCGGGGTTGCTGTTGGCCGCCGCGCTGTTCAGGGCATCAATAAAATCACTTAAGAAGTTGCCACCTGCCTGTATGCTGTTTTGCTGCTGGGCCAGCAGGTACTGCACAATTTGTATCAATGTAGCGTTGCCCAACTGCTTCATGGGTGTGGGGCTGCTTTGGCCGGGGGGTGCCACCCATGGGTTGGTGGCCTGCGAGGCTATGATGCCCAGCAGCTGCCCGGTGGCGGCATAAAGTAACAGCGAGCGGTCAAGGTTGTTGGGCAGCAGCCAACCGTTTATGGGGCTGCTGGCCGGTATGCTGTTCATTTCTACCTGGTTAAGGCCAGCGGCCATGAACCTGAAGTTGAGCCGGGCGGGCTGGGCCAGGCGCGGCGGCAGAAACACCAGGTTTTGCGTTTGGTCAGTGCTAAACAGCTCGGTGGTGTGTATCTGCTGCCAGGTCAGGTCGGCCGTGCGGCCAAAGGTATCAAGCAGGCGCAGGCGCTCTATCTGCAGGGCCCCGGTACGTATGGGCATAAACTCATTAAACAGCAGGGGGGCGTTGGGTATGCCCCCTGCCAGCAGCTGGTTTACCTCCT
The DNA here is from genome assembly GCA_964643525.1 of uncultured Roseivirgaceae bacterium. Classification (GTDB taxonomy): domain Bacteria; phylum Bacteroidota; class Bacteroidia; order Cytophagales; family Cyclobacteriaceae; genus CAZXTW01. The sequence continues at coordinate 1,357 of CAZXTW010000177.1, read as the reverse complement.
GGGTAAAGGCCTGGTAGGCTTTAAAGGCCAGCGGGTCGGCAATATCCAGCTCCATGAGGCGGCGCTGCATAAGCAGGGCATCGTGCAGGCCGCCCAGCGATTGTGACAGGGTGGGTGTGGCCAGCCCCTGCTGCAACGCCAGCAGGGCCACGTACTGTGGGTCGGCCAGTTGCTTATTGATATTACCGGGCAGCTGGACAGCATACCAGTCAATTATTTTTTGCAGTTGCCTGGTCAGGTAGGCCGCCGCCTTGCCGGCTGGCGGCGGGGTAATGTTGTTGGCCTGCAGGTAGGCGGGCAGTGTGGTGGCCACCAGGTAGTTGGTGAGGTTATCAGTAAGCTGGCCAGAGGCATGGCCGCTTAGTATGGCCCTGCCTGTGTATATATTGGTGCCGGTAAACAGGCCGCCCTGGTTGGGCAGCAGGCTCAGGTCAAAGTTATCTTCATTCAGGGTAAAGTGGCTGTTGATGTAATCAGCGCTGTAGTTGCCACTGCCCTGGCTGCTGTTGGCGCCCTGTTGCAGTTGGCGCATGCCCACGGCCCAGTCAAGCAGCAGGCTGTGCCAGGGGTTGCCTGCCCATTGGTTAAATGCTGGCGATTGGGTGCCTGCCCGTGCCAGCTGCCATACCTGGCTGAGCAAGGCATTAAAGCTGCCTTCAACGGTGCCCCCTTTGCCCAGGTTAATGGTTTGTATGGCCAGGGTGCCGTTGGCCGTAAAGCGGCCGTCTTGCCCGTGGCGCATAGTTTCTTTAATGGTTGGGCCGGTAAGCAGCAGGGCTATGTCATTGGGGCGCCAGTAGCGGGGGGCGGCCTGTTGTTGCAGGGTAAAGGGTGCCTGCCCTTTGGGCAACTGCTTATTGACCTGTTGCACGGCCTTGTTAAGCTGGGTCAGTGCCTCGGCCAGTTGCGCCCCCAGGCTGCTGGGTGCTGCATTGGGGGCAGTGAACTTCCAGCTGGTGCCGGTTTGCTTCACTTTGATGGCCCCAGTTTTGCTGATTTGCCGCTTAAGCTGGCTCATGCCATTTTGCTCAATGTAAAACCTAAGCGCGTCAATGGCAGGAAATTGCTGGTTGGTGCCTGCCGCCGGGTAGCTGGCTATCATGTATTTGTACCAGTCAGCAAAAAGCTGGGTTTGCAGGCTGCCTGCCTGGGCCACCGAGGCGTCAAAGGCAGCCTGTAGTTCATTGGCGGTATTAACCAGCTGTGCCAGGCTATTGGGCAGGGCAGTTTGCAGGCTGCTTTGTGTTTGGCTGGCATTGGCCGCCGCGCCCGGGGCCTGCTGCACCGTAACGCCCCACAGCAGGCCGCCCGGCTGGCTGTTAAAACCGCGCTGGTGGCGGCTTTCAAGAAAGTCAGG
>CAZXTW010000176.1:0-9821 GCA_964643525.1 uncultured Roseivirgaceae bacterium | reverse complement strand
CACAATGTTAGTCACTCTAAATCTGTTCAACCCTACGCTGTTTGCTCTGGTGTAATTTGTTCGGCCATTGACTGCCCTGACGTAATTAATAATTACAGTTTCACTAAATACTGATGGCCAGCCCTGGTCATACACATGCGCATCTGCATAGGTAGGGTTCAGCTGATGTGCCTGGTTACCCACCCCCTTTTTGGTGAGCAAATTGATAATGCCGTTTACGTGATCGGCATCAAAGTGGGTAGTTACGATGGCATTCAAATGGTCATTTCCCAGGATGTTAGTGATATAGTTATGTATTTTGCCGGCCTGGTTTTTTCTGCCACCATCAATCAGGCAGGATCGTACAATGGATTTGGTCCCAGTAAGGGGGGGCACCTCCCTGGCAACAATAAGTGTACTGTCACCTTGTGCTACATCAATATGGTGTATTTCTAATGTCCAGGGCATAGTGTGGTGTTGCTTTTAAGTGGTATAATTATCATGCTATGGGTATTCTGTGCTTTCTTTATGTTTGTTCATAAAGGCGGCCTGGTGATAAAAGTGCTTTAGAAGTCAAGGCGCTCAGACAGTTCTGTTCTGATGTACATCACATCAACATGCCAGTTTTCATGGTCATTGTGCGAGCGCAGGTCGCCCATGATGTGCCATATGCCGTTGACAACATTCATGTACAGTTGCATAAAATCGCCAGTGTCATTTTCCTGAATATCTACATGAAGTGCTCTGAAGCCTGCAATAGCTGCATTGTAGGTGCTGCTGGCATAGCCGGTATTGAAGTTGATATTATCGCCCAGGTTAATGTACCGCCTGATGATGATGGGGCGCTGGCCATGAATTTTTACTGCACCGGCTACATCTAAGGTGCCTTGGGGGTTGGCTGTACCAATGCCCAGTTTACCACCAGTAAAGGCCATCATATTGGTAAAGCTGGCCAGGTTGTTGTAGTCGGTTTGCCTGAAATAGAAATCACCGCTCTGCGCATTAAAGCACATTTCGCGTGCTGAGCTAATGTGGTGGGCATCGCCCCCGGTGCCGCCAATTTTCAGTTTGGAATCGGCCGCCTGGCCTTTGATTTCCAGCTTGCCGCTGGGGGTGGTGGTACCCACACCAACATTACCATTGCTGCCTTGTATAAACAGGGTAGGTGCTTCGTTATTGCGGCCCCCAGTATAAAAGGTGGTGTTGGGCCTGTCAGCATTGCCACTAAACATGAGGCGGGTGGCTTGCTGGTTGTTGCTGTCGGTGGTGGTGAGCTCAAGGCTGGTTGTGTTGCCGGTTTGGTTTTGGGTAATGCCCACCGGGCTGGTGCCGCCATTGCCTTGAAGGGTAAGCGGAGTATCAGGGGCAGCACCGCCAATGCCCAACTTGCCATTGTCAATACAAAGCAGGTCAGTATGCTGGTGCAGATCATTGTAGTTGGCGTTTCTGAAAAAGAACTGGCCGTTTTGTGCGTTCAGGTACAGATCACGGGCCGAGCTGATGTGGTGGGCATCACTATTGGTGCCTCCAAATTTAACTTTTGCATCGGCAGCACTGCCGTGAATTTCCAGAGTACCATCAGGGTTGGTGATGCCAATGCCCACTTTGCGGTTTTGATATACCAGCGGGCGCTTTTCAATAATCAGCTCCAGCTGGCCATCCCAATAGCCAGGTATGTTTTCATACCTGATAAACAGGTGGGTATGGCCGGTGGGGTGGTCAGTAATGATACCGGCCAGGTCAAGATCAAAATAATTGGGGTTGCCGCCCGTAGCCTCCTCGCCGGGTAAAACAATATTGCCATTGGCTGGTGTCAGTAGCCACTCGGGTGCGGCACCGGTGGTATCCTTTTCAATATGCCAGCCTGCTGGTGTATTGATGTTTATTGCATTCAACTGGGCTTGTGTGGCCAGCGCCCATTCATCGGCATTGCTGCCAGCATCAAAAGAGATGATCAGCTTAGAGCGCTTGGCCTCATCAGTATTATGCAAAAAGGTCAGTGCAGAAACATCGGGATTGGCGGGGTTGTAGGTTTGTGTGTTGCTGAGGCGCAGGGTCAGGTTATTTAAGGTGCTGCCGTTGTTCAGCACCCCATTGTCACCCACAAAGCCTGCAAACAGTGGGATGTCTTTCTTGCCCCTGTGGTTCACTATGCTCAGGTGTATTTCACGGTGGGTGTCAATAGGCTCACTGCTGCCGGTAAACACCATGTTGCGGCATTGCAACTCGGCCCGTGTGCCCCTGGCCCCTTCAGTAGCTGCTGCCCCCACATTGTTAAACACAAGCACCAGTTGCGCATCAGGTGCTATGGTGGTACCAGCTACGGTGCTTTTGAGGTAAATGGCATCCATGCCACTGCTGTCTTTTTCTGGCCCTGCCATTTGCCAGCTGGTGGCTGTGCTGGTGGCCAGTTGTATGGGGCTGTTGCCCGCCAGGCTGGCAGCCGAAAGGGTACCCGGCCTGAACCGCAACACAAAGTGGTGGTTGCTGGCCCCTACGGTCCCGGTTATGTCATTTAACGTGATTTGCTCGGTACCTTTGTTGGTAATGTGCAGGGTTAATTGCTGGTCGCTCGCCTCTTCAATATACAGTACGTTTTGTGTGTCTTTATCGTGCAGGTCAAAATCAATGGGGTGCACCGCCCTGAAACCGGTCAGGCCGGAATCAAACCGGGTATTCATCATGGCCAGTACCTCTGTATCAGTGAGGGCGGTATCATATATGTGAAGATCATACACCAGGCCGTTCAGGTAGCGCCCACCTCTTGACCATTGACCCAGGCTTAACAACGAGGTAGTGCTTAATGGGGCATGGCCGTTGCTTTGTTCTTTGTTAGTGCCGTTTACATAAATGGTTTGTGTTTGGGCATTCAGGTCATATTTAAAGGTAAGGTGGTACCACTGCTGGGTTTGCAGGGTGGCCGAGTGGGTAAAATCGTTGCCGTAAAAGCCCAGGTGGGGCCTGGCCCCCCGCACAATCAGGTGCAGGCCGGTGTTTACTGTTTCTTCCTGGCTGCCAATAATGCTCTGGTCGCCAGCAACATTGTTCAGGTATACCCAAATGCCCACAGTAAAGCTGTGGTTAATCATACCCAGGCTGGCTGCCTGGCCCAGCTGTATTTTACCCGTGCTGCCGTCTAACTGCAGGCAGTTGCCTTTTTCTGGGTGGGTAGTAGCGGTTACACCGCCCTGTATGGTGCCATGGCGGTTATTACCTGACAGGTCAATGACCTGCCCGTTGTTGATGCTGTTTAGTCTTAAATGAAGCGTTTTGCTCATGTTTATTTGAGGTTATTCTGTTGAATTTATATGGTAGCCAGCTGTGTTGTTTGGGTACAGTAGCCTGCTGGTAGTGATTATTTACAGTGTTGTGTAGCGCGCGGCCTGTGCCAATCATATGTTATTGGCTGCCACGAAATGATTGGTGTTGGTTTTGATTCAGGCAATAGGGGGCTGGCTACAGATAGTTTACCTGTAATGTATGGCTGAACAAAAAACAGCTGTGTTTAATACTTATGGAATAAGGCTAATGGCCAGCACGGGCTATTGGGGGCTGCGGTTATTGGAATAAGTGTGACTGTATAAAAAAGAATAAAAAGCTAGTAAGAATTACTAAGTAGTATCTGCTATTTGACAAATGCTTTCAGTCTTGAAGGTTTTTCACTGAGCCAGCACTGTTTAGTACCTTTAACGCTTTTTGGCTGAACGGTATTGTTTAGAGCGATGTGTATTTTTTTAATTTGGGGCTTAATGCTCACCAGTATTCGATATGTTTCATGTTGGGGTTGTGGTGTGACCTGACATCGGCCCTGATGTACCATGCCGACCTACAGCTATTGAGAGTTTTCAACGCTTTTTTATCACACTATGGTTGGTGGGCCTGTTTGTGTTGACTTATTTACAGGCATGGGTAGCATGATTGAAATGCTGGTGCATAAGGTGAGAAGACGAAGGCCAGCAGGGTATGAAGTAAATTACTGATTAAGCTGGCTTTTCAACTCATTAAGCTCTGCTTGAGTGAGACCTAGGGCTGAAACTATTTCTTCGTCACTCAATTTACCTAGCTTCAGTAATGCTATTGCATTCTGCTTGGCGTTTTTAGTAGCACCATTGGTAAAAGCATCGCGGTACCAGGCTACATCCATCATTGAAATGCCGGTATCTAAGGCCATATCATCTCTCTTTTCTATGAATAGATTATCTAAGTTACGCAACTTGCTTATGGTTTGCAATTGCGCTATGTATTTATCAAGTGCTGCCCTACTGTGGCAAACGGCTTTTAAGCGGTTAATAATTTTTACTGCCAAATCATACGGATCAGTTCCGCCGCGTGACCCCAAAATGGCCAGAAGAATAATCTCTGGTATGTCTGAAACCAACAACTCATTGGCATCAAAGTTCCTGATTTCTATCAACTCAAAATGGTAATCAATCGGGTCATTCGGAATCAACTCCTGTATATGGGTAGGCATTGTGGCTGGTGTTTCGCCCAAGTAAATCACATACTGCTTCACGGGCAGGCTGTGCCACTCATGAATCAGCGCACGGTAAGTCTGCATCCGCACTACCATGCGTTTTTCACTCTTTGTTTGGAACTCTACCTGTAGCACTTGAGTCACCTCCCGTTCATCAACCACAATCTTGGCAAAATCAATCCGTCGTTCCAATGTAATCACAGGGTTGGCCGTAAACAGGCTGGCAATCACTTCATAATTAAGCCCAAACGGTAAAATAGACGTGCCACGGGCTTTCATTACAATGCCTTCAAAGGTTTCTCTTAGCAGTTTATCAAACTCATTGGTCATTAAATAGGCTGGTTTAAGTAACGTTGTGTGTAATACTACTTTACAATCACCAGCAATAAAAGGGGAAGTGTAAATATTTGGTTTGCAGGAAGTGCTTCGGCAAAAGGAGCAATAAAGGTTTGTACTTTACCCGCTACACGTTGCATTATTCCGCCTCATCGTCGTATGTACAGTAGTCACAACGTCGTATGTACAGTAGTCACAACGTCGTATGTACAGTAGTCACAACGTCGTATGTATAGTAGTCCTATCGTCGTAAGTACAGTAGCCTTGTGCATAGAATTATGTTTTGTTTTGCCTGTAAAAATATACCCCCACCCCGTCATGCAGGGTGTAGGGTTCTGGTGGTTGTTTAATTGGGTATGTTATAGTTGGGGGCAATGCCTTTGTTTCGCGCTACCCAAAGCGGTAAATCTAAGTTGGCACCCAGGTTAGGGCCTTGGGGCCAACGGTACCCAAAGTCATCAGCCTGTTGGTAGGTAAGGTGTAAGTTAGCACCAAACGTTTGCCCGGAGGTAACGGTAATGGTAATGCCGTAGGCTACTGCTTGGTATGCGTCAAGCACCAAATTGTTGATAAGCGTATAGCCAATTGGCAGCTGAGGCACAGGTGCAAAAGGGGCCAGTACATGTCCGGTTTCATTTTCAAAGGCAGTTCTATTTACAGTAATTGGGCTTGTTAGCGTGGTGCCTGCATTTAATGTATGCGAATAGCCTAATGCACTGGCTTGTGCTGCATCAAGGCTGGTGCTGTAGGGTGCGGCCCCCAAAGCAGTGGGGCTGGGCATGGCCGTGCCGGCATTAATGGTTGGCGTGGGTAAGCCGGCAGCCTGTGCCTCAAGCATGGTAAAATACATTGTTTGCTTCATATTAGTGCCATTAGGTATGCGCACGTGTTGTGTGCCATAATTGGTAGGTAAAATGGTGCCGTTGTTCAAATACGCATTGTCTCTATGAATGTACACCCTTGTGCCCCCCTCGTGCGGTGAGTAGCCGTGTGGGTAGGTATCACCTTTAGAAGCATTCTGGTTGCCAGGTATAATCTGGGCATTTTTCATTGTGTTGCCTCCACCCTTATTTTTCGGTACAATATGGTCTATTTCTGAAATAATGGGTTTTACGCTGGCAGTTTTTACCAAATCATTACCGCCACCATCGTCGGTATACTTGTCCACTGTAGCTAACAGCGCAACAGTATTTGTAGTGCCATGGGCGTTGTGGTTGTAAATGGCGGTTTTCTGCCCATCCGTAAAATCTCTTGGCTCAATATTATTAAAGGTTTCGCCTACGCCATGGTGTGGCCCGTTGGCAGCGGGTATGTAACAGGGGTACGCCACCCGCTGTACCACCATACTTTTTGGTTGCACGGTGTTAGTTGTATTGGTTGCTGAGGCCGCCTCTGTACGGGTATTGGCGGTGGCGTTGTTCAGGGCTTTTTGGCCCATTACATCAGCTTCACGCTCCAGGGCCGGGCTGTCGTTTACGCCCACCTGCTTCATTTGGCGGGTAGGCTGTACCCGCCCCTGCTTTTGTTGCACCACGTGCCAGGCCTCATGGGGCAGGTGGCGCTCCTGGCCGGGGCCTAGGTGGATGTCACTGCCCTGCGCATAGGCATAGGCCTGTAGCTGGGCGGGCTTTTCAGAGTTGTAGTGCACCTGCACATCGTTCATGGCCAGGCCCGAGAGGCGCTCTACCCCGCTTTTCAGGCCGCCGGGCAGGCTGCTGCTGTGGCGCTGCGCCTGCCGCTGTACGGGTAGGGTTTGCCGGGCGGCGTGCCCATTGGCCAGGGCCTGTGCCTGCGCTACGGCGTGGTTGCGGTGGCTGTGCATGGCCATGAGTTGTACCCCCTGCAGGTGCTTGTTCTTCTCGCTTTCTTCCATCATTTGCTGCATGTGCCGTTGCTGCATGGCTTCGGGCCGCTCATCATCAGGCTTTTTTTTGCCGGTGCCGCCCTGCTGAAAGGCACTACGGTACTGAGCACCAGCCTGTTGCTGCTGGGCCCTTCTGTTAAATGTAGGCATAGGTAAGTTTTTGTTAAAGGTGAATAATAGATGTATAACTGGTACCCTGGCTTGCATAAGCATAGCCTGAAGTACACTCTAACAAGATATATGGATTGAGCGTATTTGAAAAAATTAGTGACCAGGTAACGCCAGTGTGTGATGAAACGCTAAAAAATGTATGTATACAAAAAAGGCAGGCCATTAACTGGCCTGCCCTTCTTTAATGTTGATGATTGTACTTAAAAAGAGCAAAAGAATGTATCCAGCTCGCAGCCACCACCGCCAAAGGTATCGCACTGGCCTATGCACGTAATGTCTGTAGGAAATACACAGCCAATAGTATCAACCACGCACTGTATTACACCGGCAGAAGCGCCGGTTCCGCCCTTAACGGTGTTGCTTTTGGCTGGTGCATCTTCAGTAATGAAGCTCTTCACTTTTAAGCTTTTCAGGTCTAATTTTCTCTTTTCCATTAGTGTTTTGGTTAAATTAATGATAGAGTTAAAGCACTAAATATAATTCATAGCGCTAACTAATGGTAGGGGCAAGGGGGCAATTGTTTGCGCCAAAAACCAGGCGTATCACAAACGAAACCGCTAACGTTTGCGGCGTATTGGGCATGTAGTAGGCAAAAAGCCCTTTACGCAACTTCAGAGGTGTTTATAACACCAATTGAGAAAGTTTTGATGTAGTGCTTTTACCTGTAACAGCCCTGCTGTAGTAGTTTTGAGTAGGTATAATAATAGGCTATGGCCTAATTAACCCATAGTTTCACTGCACTACAACAATACACCCGCAGGCCTGAATTTTTACAGTGGTTTGGGTACTGCCTTACCTAACTACAATTGTATGATGAACAAATACCCAAAAATATGGTGGCGAATTATGGCCAACCTGTGCCTTGCACTATTATTTTTAGTGCCCTCAATTGCCATAGCCCAATCACAAAACCCCTGTTACGAGCTGGTATGGAGCGATGAGTTTGACGGCCCCACGATTGACGGCACCAAGTGGGGGTTTGAAGTAAACGGCCGTGGTGGCGGCAACAACGAGTTGCAGTATTATACTGACCGCCCAGAGAATGCCCAGATTGTAAACGGTAAGCTGCAAATTATTGCCCGCGCTGAAACTTATACCGGGCCCGATGGCACCCGCCAGTATACCTCTGCCCGCATGCGTACCCTCAATAAAGGCGACTGGACCTATGGCCGTATAGAGGCCAGCATGAAGCTGCCCTATGGTCAGGGCATGTGGCCCGCCTTTTGGATGTTGCCTACCAACTATGTGTACGGGGGCTGGCCACAAAGCGGTGAGATAGATATTATGGAAAACGTAGGCTTTGAGCCAGATGTGGTGCACGGTACCATACATTACGGCCCGGCCTGGCCCAATAATAAAAGTACTGGTGCATCAGTAGCGGTACCCAATGCTTCTACCCAGTTTCATACTTATGCCATTGAGTGGGAAGAAGATGAAATACGCTGGTATGTAGATGGGAGCTTATACAGCGTGCGCACCCCGGCCGATGTAGCCCCTGATTTTTACCCCTTTGATCAGGACTTTCACCTGCTGCTTAATGTAGCAGTGGGCGGTAACTGGCCTGGCTCGCCCGATGGTACCACGGTGTTTCCGCAAGTGATGGAGGTAGATTATGTGCGGGTGTACAAAGGCCTGAACCATTATGCCATTGCTGGCGACCAGACGGTGTTTACTGGTGATACCCGCACATATACCGTAGGGGCCATTGCCAATGCCACCTATAGCTGGACTATACCGGCAGGCAGCACCATTACCAGCGGGCAGGGCACCAACAGCATTACCGTAAACTGGGCAGGCCCCAGCGGCAATATAACCTGTGCGGTAGCTACCGGTTGTGAAAATACTACTTATACCAGAGGCATTACGGTAGCTGCCCCGTTGCCTACTGCTGTAATTTTTGATGATTTTGATGGCAATACCACTGTTGAGTATGATACAGCGCTCACTACAGGCAACCTGACCAGAGGTGTGCCCAACCCCGCACCGGGTGGTGTGAACCCCTCGGCCAATGTAGGCCAGTATGCGCGCGCTGGTGGCAGCCAGTACGATGTGCTGTTCTTAACCTCTGAACATCTGGGCAGCGCCACCAGTTATGTGCAGGGCAGTAAGGTCATTTTTATGGATTTGTATACTGATGCCCCTGTGGGCACGGTGGTTACTTTAAACCTTGAAGATGCCAGCACCAGCAATGTAAACCCTTACCCCGCTGGCCGCCACAGTACCTTTACCGCAACCACCACCGTGCAAAACGGCTGGGAAACGCTTGAGTTTAATTTTAGCACCTCGCCCGATGCACAGGGCACCAATGTATTTGCCATTGACCAGCTGGCCCTGCTGTTTAACAGCAACAGCTTTACTGACAATACGTATTACTTTGATAATTTCAAGGTGGGCAGCCAGCCTGAAGCCCCGGTTATCAGCACTGATATTATTGAAGATTTTGACGGCACCAGCAACTGGCGTGAGGCCTTTATTAACGGGGTGTACACAGCCCCGGCAGCTAACCCTGCGCCTGATGCCACCAACCCCTCGGCCAATGTGGCCCAGTATGTGCGCAACCCCAGCGAGCAGTATGATGTGCTGATTTATGACAGCCTGACGCTGGTCACTGATGGGGGGCTGTTTACTGATGGCGACAGCAGAATTATGATGGAGTTGTACACCACCGCGCCTGTGGGCACGCCTTTGCAGTTTAATTTAGAAAACAGCGTAGTTTCTGGTGCCAATGATTACCCCAACGGCAGGCACAGTGTGTACCAGGCAGTAACCACCGTACAAAACGCCTGGGAAACCATTACGTTTGATTTTGCCTTCAGGCCTGATGTAAATGCTACTGACAATACCATTGACCAACTGGTGTTTTTGTTTAATAGCAACAGCAATACTGATGATACCTATTATTTTGATAATGTACGCATCATCAACACCAGTTGGTCAATGGTATTGTCAGTAGCATTTACATCAGGCCTGAAGTAAATGCTACTGACAATACCATTG
>CAZXTW010000175.1:0-9839 GCA_964643525.1 uncultured Roseivirgaceae bacterium | reverse complement strand
TCAACACTGCTGATGCCGGCGTCATTGTCAACAATAAACTGGCTCAGGTTAATGGCACTTGTACCATACTGCGGGTGCACTGCCTGGGCATGAAGGCCAGTAGTGGCAACAGCAAAAATAGTAGCCAAAAACAGCATGAGTATGCAATGGCTAATGGCCCTTCCAGCCTGCGTGCGGTTGCCCCCCCTTTTACAATAAGCAAAAAGGGGCCTTGCAACAGCGTTATCTGTTGTGATGTTGTTTACGTGAAACATAGGTTTAAAGCTCTATGATTGAGTATATTATTTTACCATATTGAGTATAAAGTACGGCCAGCTATCTGGCATAAAGCACCTTGAATTAATTTGTCACGGAGAATAGTATTTTTACACTTAACAAACATACCTGTTATTTTCCTTGATAAATACAGTGGTACTACGTGAATACAAAGCAGGTATAACTAAGTAAGTATTTCGCTATTAACCCCACTGGTTAGTGTTATCAGAGCTAGTTAGCAATGAGCAACCGTTTGGTCATACGCTGGCTACCGTTTTGTAATATAATCAGGTATAGGCCCGTAGGTAGGCTGCCCAGTACAAGGTTTACTTTTTGCTCTCCTTCAAGCTGTTCATGGCGTATGGCTTCTCCGCTGCTATTAATCACAGTAAGTTCTGTTATCAATTCTGAACCCTCTGTTTGTTCAATGGTAATGACTTGCGCTGCGGTGGCTGGATTGGGGTAAACTGTAATGGTCTGTGCCTCAATTTCAGTATTGCCGGGTAGTTGGCCAAGTACGACTGGGGCGTCAGCATTAATCCAGTTTGAGTATGCGCCACTACCGCAGCTTGCTCTTGCGCGCCAGGTATAAGTTTTACCTGTTGGTAAGTTAGTATACGATTCTGGCTCATTGGTAAGGCCTTCATACAACTGACTGAATGAGCCATCAGTAGCAGTTAACTCAATGTCAAAAGATACGATGGCAGGCTCTGCTGCAATACCTACATAAGCATCAAAGCCGCCGGGTTGAAGGTCAGTTAAAACGTAGGCGGGGTCGGGGCAATTATTTGATAATGTATTGATGTCATTGCCAACAATCCAGGCCGAGTGCTCACCATTGGCACAACGTGTTCTGGCCCGCCAGGTATACCGATTGTTTGGCGTAAGGCCCGATACGGTATATGTGCCAGGCGTAATATTAAGCAGCTCTTCATTATAGCTAAAGTCTTTAGAGGCAACCTGTAATTCAAGAAATTGCACATCGCTGCTGCCAGTAATATCAACATCTACCTCAAAACTGTTTTGTGTGGGGTTACTTGCCACTGCACTTAAAGGGGCAAAACAGCCTGGTTGAGTAGAGATCTCTCCAAAAACAACAGAGGTTACCCCACCAGCACTGGCCACACATACACCAACCACAAAAACCGAATATGGGGTATTGGGCTCCAGCCCTGTTAGTGTTACTGTATTGGCCCCGAATACTTCAACACTAATTGTATGTTTTACCGGGCCAGAATCTGGCAATGCTGAAACTTCAAAATAGCGGTTGTTGTCAGTAGCTTTCCAGTTAACTGTTATTGTGTTAGAGGTTGATGTTAAAGTCTCAATTTCTACCTCACCACAATCACCCGTTGTGGTAAATAATGCACCACGCCAGCCTGATTCATCACTATCACATAATCTTTTCACCTGGGCTACGTAAGTGTTAAACTCGTGCAGGCCACTTAAGTTGGCCTGGTTGCCCGTAACCGTACCAGCTGTTTGCCATTCTGTATAAAGCGTAGGCCTGTACCGTATCTGGTATTCTCCGGCGGGGCCTTCCCAGGCAATTGTAGCTTCGTTGTTACCCACATTTTGGGCTGTTACCTTTGTAGGTGCATCACAACAGTTAGTCTTGAGGGGTGTGGTTGATCGTGTTACCTCACTATCTAACAGATACTCCCTTGGGCCGCCAGGCTCAAAAGCTCTACGCATTCTTTCCACTTGCCCTTTGGTAAACATAACAACAACATTTTCATCACTATAGTCCATGTAGTTGTTGTAGTTTCGACCCAAAGGGTTGTATATGCTACATTCATTCGGGTTGTATATACCTGCTGGGGCATCTCTAGACTGTGCTGCATGAACGGGTGTATCATCTACAAAATCATCTTTACAGCCACCGCCGTCAAGCGAACCGCCATCAAGATGGTACAAACCCAGCCAATGCCCCGCCTCGTGTACCGGGGTGCGGCCTAACCTGCCGTTATTGATTGAACTAAAGTATCTGTAGCTGATTACTATACCATCCTGGCTGGCATAACTGCCAGGAAACTCAGCAAAACCTTCTAACCTGTCGTCACTACCTAATTTTGTGATATTACAAACCCAAATATTTAAGTATTCTGCCGGGTTAAATGGGTCATGCCCTCCTAAAGCTGTTTTCTTTACCGGTGAATTACCCGCCACTTGCGGAAAGCCCACCTTTGTAGTTTTGGTATAGGTAATGGCATCTCTTTCAATGCCTTCATCATCAATGTACTTCCCCAGTTTAAAGCGGATCCTCGCATTACCAATTCTACTCTGGTAACCAGCTATTACCTGGTCAGTATCAGTATTCAGCAAGTTGTAATCGCGGTTAAAAGCATCAATCTGGTCGGCCACCGTCTCTGGGGGTAGTTTTTCAACTTCCTTATTATAAACCATATGTACCGCCACAGGTATGGTGTATACCTCTTGCCCGTAAAGGTTAAAGGCGCACAAAAAGTATATTATGCTGAACCATACTATGCGTAAAGCCAAAAGAGGCTGAACCCGCTTTTTTAACCTATTAATAATAGGTGGGTGCCCTGCCATATTATTGTTTGTTGTGATGTGGTTTTCGTAAAACATAAATTGACAGTTAAATAATTGAGTAAACTACTTTGCCTTATTGGTCATTAGATATAATAAGCAATAAGCTTTAGGCCCCTGCACATACCATGCAGGCATAAACGCTGCTATAATGCAGCTTTAAAAGACCTATTTAACTCATACAAACCTACCCGTTAGTAACTAGTATAAAAACAGTGGTACTACCTGAAAAACAGCCCCACCAAATTTATGAGTAAAGCTGATGCTCATTAGGTATGTCGAGTACCGGCCAGTGCAGGCCGTATAGCTATAGGCCAGCGGTTGTAACGCTTTCTGCCGGATGAAGGAGGCGTTTCTGCTGGAGAGCGGAGCGCAACGCCAGTGGCGTTTTACCAGCGCCCGCCAGTGGCCAGCTTTTTTTAGCAGGGCACAGGGCACTAAAAAGCCCCGTAATACGGGGCTTTTTAATACTAAACTAACACTACTTATTATCTACTATTCTTTCATAATTCTGATTACCTCGTGCCGGCCGTTGCTGCGCCTTAGCCTGAAAAAGTACAGACCGGGCTTTAGCTCGCTAATATTGAGCATAATGTCATGCTCGCCTTCACCACCGGGCAGGCCTTCAGCGTAGGTTTTGATGCGGTTACCCGTCTGGTCAATCACGTCAATAGCCACAGGGCCCGCTTCTAACTGCTCATAGCTAAGCACAAGGCTGCTGTTAAACGGGTTGGGGTAGGCCGCCATTGGTTTGGCTACTACGGCCTGGGTGGCCTGCTGCTCATTATTGGGCGGGGGCTCAACCAGGTTTTGTACTGGCGGCTGGCTGGCTGGCACATACTCTACAACCAGTTTTGGTGCAGTGGCTGCCCCGGCTTCGGTAGCCCAGGCCTGTCGGGTGCCTGTGCCTTCAATCATAAACGTTACTGCATGGCCAGGCTGCCAGCCGGGCAGGTCAACCACCTCTTGCAGTACCTGGCACAGGTTGGGGGTGCGCTGCGCACTATCGGCCTGGCCTGTTACAGGCCAGGGCAACGCAAGCCATGACCTGGCACGTTCGGTGCGCTTCCGTAACGCCAGGTTGCCCTTTTGGGCAATCAACTCAGTGCTGGCACTGTCACGCTCAGCATATATGGTGTAACTGGCCGCTTCTGTATGCACACCTGCCGCCGTAAACTGAATGTGTGCCTCGGCAATGATGGAACCAGCAGGTATCTCCAGGTTATCAAAACGCAGGGCCACCCTTTGGGCTTCAGTGCCTTCAACCCCCAGGTCAAGCACTGTTTCATTAATGATTACAGTACTATCGGCCAGAGTTTCTTCAGCATCGTTGCTGCCAGGTAGGTCGGTTTGCGTAGGTGGTACCGAAAACAGGGCATAAGTACCCGTTTGGTTGATGGCGGTAGATACTCTGCTCAGGCTGGCTTGTACTACAGGCCTGGGGTCATAAAGTTGCCACTGCTGCTGCCCCTCATGCCAACGGAACAGTTGTAAGGGAGGGCAGGCCTCGTTCTGGCTGTTGAATATTCTGATGGTAAGCCCAGATTTTTCAAACTGATTCTGCCCGGATGCCAAAGCAACCATTAACATATCTGAATAAATCTGGCTGCCTTCAGGCAACCCATCACCACGCGGTATGTTATCACTACTACCCAGCATAATTTGCTGCGCCCCGTTGCCGTTGTTCCAGTACATTTCTGCCATTCCATCAGGAAAAGGGATCTGGCCAGACAGCGTATCTGTTAAATAGAATCTGTGGCTGGTTACCATAAAGTAATCTGAAGCCTCGTATAACGCCGTAGCTTCAAAAACATCTTGTGCTACGGCCAGGCTGGGCCAGGTGTAAGTCTGGTTTTGGGCCGTCAGTACGATACTATCAGTCAGGTAAGTGTTTTGAAAATGGAAGGCCTCTAGCTGCTCCAGGCTGGCCAATGGGTCAAAGTACAGTTGTTCGGTAATACTGTTGCCGCTGTAGTGCACAACCGGCACCATACCCAGCGAGGGTTCATTCTGCACCCGTGAAGCCTGTAGGCCGTCATTAGCCCCTGTGCTTGAGTTATTTGATAAAACAAGTGGGCCTTTGGATTTAACCCCAATATCAAGTATAAATTTTTGCTCTGTGAGCGTGGCCTCACCATAAAAGTTTTGACCAGGCAGGTTACTGGGTATTTTGGCTGATTTAAGTATTACTCTATCACCCACACGCAAACCTATTACCTCTGATTCACTTCTATTATTACTCATTCCCTGTTTAATCAACCGTTTTTTGGTTAGGGTACCGCGTACATTAAGGTGAGGGGCAGATACCACATAAGCATCCAGGTAATGAAAGCCAGGCAGGGGTTCGTCCTCATCGCCTGTGGCCCCCCTGACAAAGGTTTTAAACACTGCAGGGTCATAAAGCAAGTAACTGTCATTAAAATAGATGTCTCGCGGATAGCTGACCAGTGGGCCAGACGGGCCCGGGAAATAAATTTGTCCAACCTCTAAAAAGCGGTCAGCCGGTTGGAGTATATCAGGGTGAAAGGTATTGCCCTTGTATACATGGGGTTGTTCGTAGGTTTTTTCGAAATGATCCCAGCAACTGGCATTGTGGCGGTAGATCTGATCGGTTTCTTTTGGAAAGGTCTGGTATACGGCTTCATTAGACATTTCGCTACCAGGCACACCGCCTGGGCTGCGTTCAAGGTAAAAGTTTTCACCCTCTCCAATAGAGCGCATATGCTGGGATTCCATCAGGCCGTAGGCCAAAACAGGGTCAAAAGCATCACTGATTACATTGCCAAACTGGTCTGTTTCAACATTGCCGTTATTGTCACGCCTCGGCCCCTGGTACTCGTCAAAAAGGTCAAAGAGGTAATGTCCTGACTCATGGCCCATGGTTCTGAAGTTAGACGACACATTGAGGTCATAGGGGTAGCCTTCAAACGCCGAATTGCGAACTTGCAATTCCCAAACAAAACCAAAGTCGCTCCAGTCTTTACGGGGCATTGCAATTTGGTTTATGGCATTTAAAGATTGATAAAAAGACCACCCTTTTACCCCAGCACTTGGGTGGGTCATGTTGCTGGCCTTGATCACCATATCATTAAAGTAGTTTTCACTGACATCATTCACGATAATGACCGAATCTATTTTTGACTGCCCGTCAGTAAAGTCATACATAAATTCAGACCATGATTTGATGGCCTCTTTTAAAGACTGCACGTAGCCTTCGTTAGCACTCCATTCAATGTGAATCCAGATGTTCCAGCCAATGGTAGTGTTATCTAATATGATGTCTTGAGGTCCCTGGTCAGCAATTGGGGTTGTATAGCTAATAGACTGGCCATCGGCCGCAAACTGGCCATTGTCATAGTAACCAGTGTGTATGTATTTAAAATTTGGGGTTAGCGTTCCGGAATATTTAAACTGGTTACCGTAACCTGACTTATGCGGGTCATCAAAAGGGGCCTGGTACAGCACCTTCAGGTCGCCACCTTTAAGCCAGGCATCCAACACTTCTAATTCGCCGTTCGTGTTGGTGGCCCAATTATTCTGTAACCCGGCTGCCGGGTTACCAATGGGGGTTTCTTGACCTGCAACGTCAACAGAAAAAAGCTTTAGGCCACCCCAGTTTTCCATAACATTGTTTTGCCCATCATGAATTATAAAGGTATAATTGGTGCAGGTGTTGACTGCGTTGGCGCGGTATATGAGGCTGTTTGGGTCTTGGCTGGCCGCAGCGGTTGCGCTTAACCTTACGCCCGCTGCATTTACCACTTGACCACCGCCTGGCGCAGCCCCCAAATCATTTGGCAGCGTGCTGTTTTCAAAGCCAAAGAAATCATCAACCGAAGTAAGCGTTTGTGCACCACCCGCCTGCCATATTCTACGGCCCATGAAGCTTCTGATTAGTGTAATACAGGCTGCTGCCGTAGGTGTTTCTATTCCTGTTAACATGTAGGGTTTGTTAAAATCACCCACCACGTCCCAACTGCCACTGGCATACTGAAAAAAGTTGGGCCAAACCACACCCTCAGGCTGCGGCTCGGTAATGGAGTTCATGTAGTACTGCGTGGCGATCTGGTGCAGGTCACCAGGGCTGTAGATTACAAACGGGCCTATGTTGACCCACTCATTGGCAAACTGTGGGCGCAACTTTACATAGGCCGTAGTTTTCAGTAAATCCTCAAACTCGGCCTGCTCCTGTACGGTTTCACCAAACTGCTTAATCAACTCCTCATAATCTCCCTTGGCCAGCGCCTCTCCCCCTTCTATAATGCCCGGGGCCAGTGCTATGGCCTGCCCTAGCTCATTCAGGTATGAACTCTCATACCACTCTAACGCAACCCCCTGGTCACGCATGTATTCCAGGTTTTCTTTTACCGTGCTGCGGCGCTCTGCGCCACTCCACCAGATATCTAACAGGGCCACACGTGCCGGCAGCGTAAATGCATTGAGTTTACGCCCCGCCGCGGCAACCAACTGGCCACCCAATGAGTGGCCCGCCCAGCGCATTTCTGTGCCCGTAAAGGTTTGCAGCACCTCCTGGTAATAGCGTACAAACAGGTCTGATACCGAGGCCACTTCTGAAGCCTCATCTGCCACCTGAGGTAACGGGCTCAAGGGGTTGTCGGCCTCCTTGCGCCACGACAAGCCCCCGCTGCCTGGGCTATACAGCTTCGCTTCAGCTCCCAGCAGGTTGTCATCGGCCAGCTGCCCCCAGTAAAACAAGGCTACGTTCCAGCCCTGGCCACGCCATTTGGCTGAAAAGGCCGTGAGGTCGCGGTTCAGTAAATCAGGCCGTTTATGGTTTTGGGTATTGCCATACTGCCAGCCGTGCACATATATAATAGTTGGCTTGGTGGGGTCATAATACTGGTTGCCGTCAGGGTCTTTATCGGCTGTAAAGTACTTCTCTACATCAGTCGGCACATCGCCCATAAAATAAATGCCATAATCCAGTACCTCTACCGGCAGGTACGATGGGTTAAAAAACTGTGCCGTGCCGTCAGGGTTGGTGGCTACTGCGCGTACCTTAACCGCGCCCCACTCGTCACGGCCGTTCATATTGAAGTAATAAGCAGCCGGGTTGGCTACCTCCTGAAACTCCTGTGTCTGGCGGTCTTCTACAAACCATGTAATAGTGGCCCCTTCTTTAACCCCTTCTAAAGTAAAAAAGGTATTGAAGTTAATCGGGTCTTTTGAGTTCCATACCTTTTGCCCGGCATAGGCCATGGTTGGGGCTGCATCGTTACAAGGGTCTGCTACAGGCATCTTCACCCGGTAGGCAAACTCCTCACCTGTTTCCTGGTCTATGGCTATACCCACTGCATAGTTGCGGTTGTTAATGTCTAAGCCGTTGCGCAGCGTCCAGTTGATATTAGGGTAAGCAGTGGCCACCATGTCTGTCGGGTCCATCAATATGCCCGGCGCACAATCGCAACTGCGCCACATAAACGCCCGGTTGTCGCCCTGCCCACGCAGGTAGCTGCCATAGGCATAACCCTGGTCATTAATTTTGCGCACAACCGCTGTGCGGTCTGGCAGTATGTCCTGAACCTGATAATCACCCCAGAACTCACGGCAGCCTGCTGCCGAGTAAAACGCCCGCAGCTGCCCATCTACCGGGTGGATGTAACGCCCGGCTACCTCTAAATTATTATTAACCGTTTCGCCATAACCAAACTCTCCGTTCAGCATATTGGCTGTTTGCCACTTCCAGCCCGTGGCATCGTTGCGGTAGCGTAGCATCGGTACCGGGTTGCCCAAAGCAGGGCCTATCTGTGAGCCATGGCTGTACCCTATTGAGGTACCATTGTCCAGTATCTCTTCTATCCGGCTTTCCCGGTTATAATAATGCGCCATCTGAAAGGCAATGGGCTCACCTCGCTGGCCCAGCTTTTTGCGCCAGCCCCGGTAATACGTCTCATACGTCAAAAAGTCTTCCAGACCGGGCACAAAGCTTACATACCAGGGCACTGAGCCAAAGCCCGAGCGGCCTTCTTCAAAATACACAAAGCTGCTGGCCCAATCACCACCCAGGTCTGTCACAAAACCATCTACATACACTGAGCCCAAACGCGCGTCAAGCCAGCTGTCTGTCGCCTCGTCATAAGGCAACACAATGCCCCGGTTCTCGCCGTTTACCTTGTGGTTTACCGCCACATGCCCCTTGTTGCTCAGGTCACGGGGTAGGCCATCATAATCGCCAATAATACGCAACTGGTCTAAGCCATAATACGCATCAGTCTGGATTACATATATCCGGTTTTTATCGCCTACCGGGTAGTAGCCCATCACCCAGCCCCACTCATTGATTGATTCTACCTGTATATTATCGCCTGCCTGCGGGTCCTGGGCCCGCACAATGGCGCTAATGTTCTGTACTTTGTTGTCACATACCTCTGTGGCTTCTGTCACCACTACCTGGTCAGTAGCGGTGCACGCTACCCCCGGAAAGCTTACCGTGACCGAATAGGTGCCCGGCGCCTCAACCGTAATGGTGCTGGTGGTGGCCCCGGTGCTCCAGCTGTAGTTGGCATCGGCACCACCCTGTGCTACCAGCTCCAGCTGGTCGCCATCAGGGCAAAGAAAAGCGTTGCCCCCAAGGTCAAGGCCGGCATCAAATACCTCTACCACCGCGCTGCCTGTGCCCGTGCACCCTTCGGGGGTGGTTACTGTTACTGAATACTGGTTCTCTTCACTTACCGTAATGCTTTGCGTGATTTCTCCGGTACTCCATAGGTAGGTGCTGCCCGGCCAGCCCGCATTCAGGGTGCGGCTGCTGCCCCCACAGAGCTGGCTATCGCCACCCAAATTAACTATCACCTCCTGTTCAACTACCGTGATCTGGTCGCTGCCAATCTCATTGCCGTCAATATCTGATACAGTGACTGAATAGGTGCCGCCTTGGCTTACGGTATACATGCGTGCATCGTGCCCATCGGCCCAGGCGTAGGTATTGCCGGCACTGTAAAAGCCCGCATCTAAAGTAACTGTAGCTCCTGCACACAAGGTAATGGTGGGCGGGCCAAGGTCTACCTGTG
>CAZXTW010000174.1:0-9873 GCA_964643525.1 uncultured Roseivirgaceae bacterium | reverse complement strand
ACCGCTACCAGGCAAGGCTTAGTTTTGCCCTGCCGCGGCAGGCAGAGATGCTGGCTTTACATACCCATGGCCTCACCTTGAACCAAACTTCATTTTTAACCACCCCAATTGTGATTGCACCCGCTCATCAAAAAAGTGGTATTGGCCTTGCGGCTCAGACTAATTAAGGCATAGTATTTGTTCAATAACAGCCATGCCATACACACCTATAGTTCATACATTTATTGGGTAAGAATGCGTACACCTGAATTAGAATATGTATAGCTTAAAATAAATTGTATGCTACTATTTGGTGCTATGGATATTTTCATCAGTTTTGTTAAAAAATTAACCTGTTATGAGCAAACTTATTCTATCAGCCTTCTTTGGCATGTTATTATTTTTTAGTGTAAATGTTGCAAACGCCCAAACAGCCGTAGGTGGTGGCTTGTTTTACTCTACCGACGGTGTGTTTGACCTTGGCCTTGACGTAAGGGGCACTTACCAGTTTTCTGACAACTGGCGGGGTGCCCTTTCAGTTGATTGGTTTTTTCCTAAAACCGAAGAGGTCAATATTTTTGGCGTAAACTTTGAGTTTCAGAGCCGGGCCGTAGCCGTGGCTGCTGAGGTGAACTACCTGTTTGATTTGGGCAGTAACGCTGCTGTAACGCCTTATGTTTTGGGTGGCTTGAGTTACCTGAGCCTTAGTATTGATGCTGAGGCAGGTGGTGCCGGGGCTGTAGCTACGGGTGATGGCCTGAGCGTAAACCTGGGCGGTGGCCTTGATTTTAATACAGACAGCAACCTGACACCCTTTGCCGAACTGAAGTACAGCATTGGTGATGGTGACTATGGCACCCTTGTGGCCGGCGTGAAGTTTGGCATTAACTAAACCAAAACTCACCTTCAGTAAAGAGGCCACCCTGTATATGGGGTGGCTTTTTTAATTTAAAAACGATTATGCTTATATTAGTAAAGAACCTTGAATACACACGTAATATGAACTATAAGCTACTCTTTACCGCCATCCTTTCCTTTTTGTTTTTTACTCCTTTTGCCGGGCATGCCCAAATGCAGCCTGAGGGCCTTGATGCCCAAAATAATATGGACCAGCTGGGCAACCTCACGCCAACATCGCCAGGAGCACGAGGTTTTGATACTCGTTATTCAGGCATAAAGGGTAGCCCATTTTTATATGATAGCTGGGTAGAAGGGGAGCTGTATATGACAGAAAACCGGTATTTTGACCAAGGCCTGTTGTTTAAGTATGATGCTTACCTGGCCGAGGTACATGTTAAGTTTGAGTCTGGGCAGGTAAAGGTGCTGTACAACCACGAGGTGGAAGCATTTAAGCTGAAGGTAGCCAAGCAGCCTCAACATTATGTAAAGCTTGAAATTGACCAGATTCAAACCACTTTTGATGAGCCACGCTATTATGAAGTAGTGCACGAGGGGCAGTACCGCCTGGTAACCTTACCTTTTAAGTATATTCAAAAAGCTGATTATAGAGACCCATACAGCACCGGAGTTACCTATGATGAGTTTAAGCTGCGCGATGAGTATTTTTTGCTGGTTAAAGGGCAGTACCGTAAGCTAAAACTGAATGCCAAGGCGCTGGCCAAGCTGCTGCCCGAGCACAAAAGTGAAATCAAAACCTTTAGCAAAGCCAATGCGCTGGCCTTGTCAAACCCTGCCCACCTGGGGCAATTATTGAGCCACCTTGAGGTAATGGGTAACCAATAGTTAATGATTAGCGGCCTGGCAGCACACCTGTAAAGCTAGTTGTAGCTGCTTTTTGCTTAAAAAGGGTAGCCTACGCCAATGTTGAAAATAACTGGCTCTTTGTCAGGGCCAAAGGGCCTGCGAAAGCCAAAGCGGCCCAGCACAAACCGGTCGCCAGGCTCGCGGGCAGGGTCATATACCTTAATGCCCATATCAAGCCTTAGTACCAAAAACGAAAAGTCAAACCTGAAGCCCAGGCCTGTGCCTACGGCAATTTCGCTCAAAAAGCGGCTGGGGCTAAACTCAGCATTTGGACGCGAGGCATCTTCCTGTATGGTCCAGATATTGCCTGCATCAACAAACAGGGCTCCGTCAATAAAGCCAATGAGGTTGCGGCGCAGTTCAATGCTGGTTTCAAGCAGCAGCTCGCCAGGTTGCTCAAAGCTGTAGTCAATCAGCCCATCATTTTCCACATTGTGGTTAGGGCCGGCTTCAGGGCGGTAGCTGCCTGGCCCCAGGCGGCGCGGTCGCCAGGCGCGCAGGCTGTTGCTGCCGCCGGCAAAGTAAAACTTTTCATAGGGCAGCGTCTGGTTATCGCCATAGGGCACAGCAATGCCCACGTTTACCCGGTAGGCCAGGGTGGTCAAGCGTGTGAGCGGAACCAGGCGGCGGTAGTCAGAGTTGAAGCGCACAAAGCGGTAGGTGGCAAAGTCATCGGCTCTGAATGCATCTTCGCCTAAAATATTCAATGAGGTGCCGCCACTTTCTACAAACAGCCGCCAGTACCAGCCCTTTTTGTTGTTGGTGCTATTGCCATAGTTATTGGGGTTAAAGGTTACTGAAAAGCTGGTGCTGCTTACAAACGAAGGTAAAAATGACTGAATAAGGTTATTGCCCAGCGAGTCAAGAAACTCAAGCCTAGTACGGAATGCCTCCTGCCTGATGTCAGAGTCAATCAGGGTGGCCTCTACCAGCGAGAAGGTATACTGCGTATTTTTTTTGTTTTGCCAGTTGTAGGTAATAGAGGCGGTAAAGTTTTCGCGGCGGTACTCAGGGCGCAGGTTAAACAGGTAGCCCAGCTGCAGGCGCGTACGTGGGTTAATGGTGGGTTTGTTAAATATGGTTTTACGTTCAGGCACAAGCACAAAATGCGGAAATGACAACGACAGGTTGGCTGATACCTCCTGGCTGCGGAACACATCATCATTATCAGTAACGGGCGGCACCCCCTCAACCCCAGCCCCTATATTGAACTCAACTATCTCTAAGCCCTTAAACGCATTGCGGTTTTTTAGGCTTACATTAAAAAACGGCCCTGGCAGGCCCTGGCTTACGTTAATGCCCACCTCACTGGTGGTTTGGTATTTGTTTAACGGGCTGGTAAATATGTTGGCAATAAAGCGGCCGCCAATGGTATCGTAGTTAATGTTAATGAATTTAAATATATCAAGGTTGGCCAGTTGCTTTTGCGTTTCAAAAGTAAGGGTTTTGCTGTACAGGCGGTTTTTAAACAAAAGCACCCGTTGCCGCAATACCTTTTCAGAATAGTCTCTGTCATAATAGGTGTAAGTAATACCGCTATAGTCAGTATGTTGCCGGGTGCTGCTTACGTTTTTAATTTGTGCATCTGTAGTAAAAATTATTGAGTCAATGACATAACGCTTATGGTAGCGCCGGTTTTCGGGCTTTTTAATTTCAGTTTGCACCGCTACCTGGTGGTTGCCCCAGGTGGTATCAACATTCATGGCAATGTAAAGCTTGCTAAAGTCAAAATAGCCATTGTCTTTAAGCAGGGCCTCAATGCGGTCTCGTTCTGCTGCCAGCTTATCCTGGTCATACACCTGGCCGGGGGCAAGCAATGCTGCCTTGGCGTTGCGGTTAATCAGGTTTGATATGGCGGTATCGCCGGTTTTATACAGCAACGTATCAAGTACATGTGGGGGGCCTTGCTGTACGTTGTACTCTACCCGCACCCTTTTGCCCAGCAGCTTTTTGGCTGTGGGGTTTACCGTGGCACTAAAGTAGCCTTTTGCCTGTAGGTATTTTTGCATTTGCTGGGCCGAGTGTACCATCTTGGCCGAGTCAAACACAGCCAGGGGCTCGCCCCAGCGCATCAGCAGGTTGCCTTCGTCAATTGTGCGGTCAAGCTTGGCTACTTTCTTATTTTTTTTGCGGCGCAGGCGGTAGGCTTTTTTCTGGTTGGTGCCAGCCGCCACAATGCGGGCATCGTACCTGGCACTTAAAGTATCTTTCTTAGCCTCTATTTTATTGGGGTGGTATTTTTTTTTGCCAAACTGGTAAAACCACACGTAGGGGGCAAAGGGTATGAGGGGTACTTTGCTGTTGGGCGTTTGCTGGTATTGATCGGCCAGGGCATCAGTGCTTACATTTTTACTACCTTTGATGCGCTGGTCAAAAAGTAGCTGCTCATTTTTTTTGAGGTATTGGGTGCCCAGGCAACCAGAAAGCAGCAGGCCTGCCAGCAACACAACCGGTACGTTAATAATGCGGCTCAAAGCAAAAAGGGAACTATGGTATCTAAGAACACAGCCAAATATTTGAAATCACTGCAATTAAAGAAATACAGGAAACAAGAGCAACGGTTCTTGGTAGAGGGAGCAAAAAGTGTGCTGGAGTTGCTGGGTTCTGACTGGCAGGCCGAGCTGTTTGTGGTGAGCGAGGCCTTTGGTGCGGCCCACAACCAGGCACTGGCAGCCAGCGGGGCCACTGTGCTGGAGGCGCCCGAGGCTGCACTGGGTACTTTGGGCACCTTGCAAAGCAACAAGGCGGCCATTGCCGTGGCCCACTGCCGCCCCAACCAGCCGCTGCCCCCGCCACCCGGCCAATGGACCCTGGCCCTTGACGATGTGCGTGACCCTGGTAACCTGGGCACCATCATCCGCATTGCTGACTGGTATGGGGTAACCACCATTGTTTGCTCTGAAACTACGGCCGAGTGGTACAACCCCAAGGTGGTTAGCGCCACTATGGGCTCATTTACGCGGGTAAGCCTGTGGTATACTGACCTGCCCCAGGCACTGGCTGCTACGCCGTTGCCTGCTTATGGGGCCATGCTTAGCGGGCAAAGTGCGCATAGCACGCAATTTGGGGCAGAAGGTGTGCTTGTTATAGGCAATGAATCGCACGGTATTGGTCAGGAGGTGGCCAAGGCGCTTTCCCACCAGGTAAGTATACCGCGCTATGGTGAGGCCGAATCACTCAATGCCGGCATTGCCACAGCGGTATTGTTAGACAACATCCGCAGGCAATGATTAATTAATAAGTAATAATTAATAGTTGATAAGGGGATAGAATGGCCTGTAACTAATGCTTTTTTAATTATTCATTATTCACTGTTAATTATTCATTTAGAAGAATCCTTTCGATTTGGCGGTGGCTTCATTGGCCATGGCATTGGCCTGCTCTTTGCCCAGGTACCTGTCAATAATATTGTGTACTACATACAAAACAGGGGTCAGGGTAATGGCCACAATAAACTTGTAAATGTAGTTTACGATACACACCGAAAGCACCAACGACATGGGCCAGTTGCCAGCCACGTAAAAGGCAATGAAAAGCACAACAAAGCTATCAATCAGTTGTGATACCAGGGTAGAGCCTGTGGCGCGCAGCCAAATCATTTTAGAACCGGTACGGCGGCGCAGCTGCTGAAAAATGAATACGTCTAACAGCTGGCCTATCAGGAAGGCTACCATAGAGGCCACAATAATACTCATGCCCTGGGTATAGACCTTATTGAAGGCGAAGTCCATATCAAAAGCCTGGCCGTTGGGGTCTGTATTGTTCAGGTCCAGCCAAAACTGAGCTGGCGTAAGGTTGGTTACCAGGGCAATCATTAAAAAGCCATAGCCAATAAGGGCCACGGTAAGCAGGCTAATGGTTTTGACGCCTTTTTTGCCAAAGTACTCGTTAATAATATCGGTAGTTATAAACACCACTGGCCAAAGCATTACCCCAGCTGTGAGGTTAAAATCAAGTACGTTGCCGGCAAACAGGGGTATTTGTGCCGGGTTAAAGCCCATTGATTGCTCTAATGAAAACAGCTTGACACCAATTAGCTCAGCAATGATGGCATTGGTCAGAAATATGCCGCACAGCACAATGAACAGGCGGTTTCTTTTATTATTGAGCAGTTCATTTACTGTGGCATGGTTGGCATTGGTCATATGTAATGCTATTCTGGTACGTCAACTTGCAGGCCTTCTTTGGCCAGAATTGTTTCAGGAAAAACCGACTGAGCTTCAGTAAGCAGGGGGTCTAGCTCGCGGTATCTGGTAGAGAAATGGCCAATAACCAATTGGCGGGCTTCTGCTTTTTGGGCAATGGTGGCGGCCTGCCTGGCGGTAGAGTGGTACGTTTCAGCAGCGCGCCGGCCAAACTCTTCTGTAAAGGTAGCCTCGTGGTACAGCAGGTCAACCTTTTTTACCTGTTCTGCCAGGGCCTCAATATAGCGTGTGTCAGAACAAAAGGCATAGCTGCGGTGCTTTTTGGGCGGGTGGGCCCATTGGGCCACATCGTATTTAATGTTGCCGGTGCTGTCAAGCACGCTTTGCCCTGCTTTAAGCTGGTTAATGTCATCAATATCCAGCTGGTCCAGGGGCATGTTTTTGTTCAGGTTGCGTGTTTTGGGCTTTTCCTGAAACAAAAAACCATTGCAGGGTATGCGGTGCTGTAGGGGCAGCGTGCTTACCGTCAGGGTATCATCTTCAAAAATGGTAGTGGGGCCATTGTGTTGCAGCTCATGAAAGTGCACCGGAAACTGCAACACGGTTTGTGAGTAATGCAACTGCACTGTAATAATGTCTGACAGGCCCACGGGGCCATACAGGTGCAGGGGGGCATTGCGGCCAAACAAATGCATAGAAGACAACAGGCCCATCAGGCCCAGGTAATGATCGCCATGCAAATGCGAAATAAAAATATGGCCAATGCGCTGGGCCTTCAGGTTAAAACGGCGCAGTTGCATTTGGGTTCCTTCTCCACAGTCAATGAGCATATGGTGTTTTTGTACTTGCAGGTACTGCGAAGTTTGAAAACGGTTATGTGCAGGACTGGCAGAGCTGGAACCCAGGATGGTAAGTGAAAACGTCAAAATATTGTACTGGTACTGCTTTGCAGGTTTTGGCTATTCTTCTTCGTTTTTCATGTCACTTTCCAGTTCGTTCATCAACACATTGTCAACGGCTTCGGTAACCGTAGGTAATATGTTCAGCACGCTGTCAAGCTGTGATATTTTGATGAGTTTCATCACATGGTCAGTAATGGCAGCCAGTACAAAAAGGCCAGCTTTTTCAGTAAACAGGCGGTTCCCAACCAGCAATGAGCTTAGCCCTGATGAATCAATGTATTTTACTTCGCTCAGGTCTAACACCAGGTTTTTGGTGCCTTCAGCATGTAAGGTAATGAAGTCAGTCTTTAAAGTAGGGGCTATGCTTGAGTCAAGCTTCTCTTCCTTCAGCTTTACTAGCGTGTATTTCTCTTGTTTGTCAATGGTATATTTCATCCTACAAATATTTATTAGTCTTTATGCGTATTTAGGTAATCGGCAATATCGTGCTCTATCTGGGCCAGCTGGTTGTTAGCAGTAGCTTTCTGAAAGGGCAGCCCGGTTACCTTTTCAAAAAGTTCAATATACCTTTCGCTGACGGTATTTACAACCTCGTTGGTCATTTCAGGTATGGTTTGACCGGTTAAGCCCTGAAAGCCATGTTTGATGAGCCACTGGCGAACAAATTCTTTTGAGAGTTGCTCTTGTGGCTGGCCCTGCTGCTGGCGCTCGTGGTAGCCAGCCTGGTAAAAGTACCGAGACGAATCGGGCGTGTGCACTTCGTCAATTAAGGTAATGGTGCCATTGTGCAGGCCAAATTCATATTTGGTATCTACCAGTATGAGGCCCTGCTGTGCGGCATAGTTGGTGCCAAAGTCAAACAAGGCTCGTGTGTAGGCTTCCAGCTGGGTATAGTGCGCTTCGCTTACCAGGCCCTGGGCTATAATGGCATCGCGGCTTATGTCTTCATCGTGCCCCTCCTGCGCTTTGGTGGTGGGCGTAATGATGGGCTGTGGCAGGCGGTCGTTTTCCTTCAGGCCGTTGGGCAGGGGTACCCCGCAAATGCTGCGCTTGCCAGCGCGGTATTCGCGCCAGGCATGGCCTGCCAGGTAACCACGAATCACCATCTCTACCGGAAAAGGCTGGCAGGTAAGCCCTACTGATACGTTAGGGTTGGGTGTAGCCTGCAGCCAGTTGGGTACCAGGTGGCTGGTGGCCTGCAAAAAATGTGCTGCCAGCTGGTTCAGTACCTGCCCTTTGTAAGGTATGGCCTTTGGCAGTACCACATCAAATGCGCTTATACGGTCAGTGGCTACCACTACCATGCGGTGGCCTATGGTATACACATCGCGTACTTTGCCACGGTAAAAGGCAGTTTGCCCGGTAAATTCAAAATTGGTTTTGCCAATGCCTGCAATCATAGGCAGCAAAGGTAGCCTGAACTAACCATTCATTGGTGGTTTTGCCTAAAAATATAGCCTTAGTCTTGAGGCTTGTCGGGCAGCACCTCGCGCAGCACCTTGCCACGCTGCCAAAACACAGTTTTTTCAAGGGCACCATCAGTCTTATAGTGCTTCCAGGCTCCGGTTTCAAGGTTGTATTTGTACTCGCCTTCTGTCATGAGGTTACCTGTATTGTTGTAAGCTTTGTAGGGACCAAATTTTTTGCCCAGCTTCCAGGTGGTGCGTGTGGCCATTTTGCTGTTGGTGTGGTAGGTAACCTCTTCGCCATTAGGTATGTCGTTGCCTACTACCAGGGTGCGTTGCAGCTGGCCTGTTTCAGGGTTGTACCATTGCTTGGTGCCGGTAATAATGCCTTCCGTCCACGGCTCAGTGCGCAGTAGGCGCCCCTGGCTGTCGTAATACTTCCAGGTGCCTGCCTGTTTGTTGTTCTGGTATTCCTTCTCGTAGCTCAGCTTGCCATTATCGGTATAGCCGGTAATGGTGCGGTTGGCCTCTTTGCGGCTAAACTTATAATGTTGCTTTACCTGGCCGTTGGGGTGGTAGGTGTAGTTATCGCCGGTGCGGTGGCCCTCTACATAGGTATAGGCCTGCTTCAGGGTGCCATCATTATACCAGGCTTTGTTGGGGCCATGCAGCTTGTCGCTTTTGTAATTGCCCTCTGCTATGAGGGTGCCGTTTTCAAGGTAGCGCTTAAAGCCGCCCGTTTTTTGGCCAGCCGTGAGGTAGCTCTCGGTATCAGTCTGGCCGTTGGGGTAGTAGGTTACCAGGCGGCCGTTTAGCAGGCCATTGTCAAACAGGCCTTCGCTGTGTAGCTGCCCGCTTTCATAATAGCGTTTGTGGGTGCCGTTGGGCTTGCCGTTGGTGTGGGGTATTTCTTCTTTTACCTGCCCGCTGCGGTAGTACTCAGTAACCATGCCGTTGGGCTGCCCATTGGCAAAGGTGGTGACTTTGCGCAGCTGCCCCTCGGGGTAGTAATTTTTAAGCTGCTGGGTAAGCGTATCATTGGCAAAGGTGGCCGACTGCACCAGCTGGCCTTTGGGGCCAAACACCTCTACAGCCCCGTGGCGCAGGTTGTTTTTGTAGGTCATGGTGCGTTGTACCTGCCCGTTTTCATAGTACGTGGTAAACAGGCCCTGGCGGTTGCCGTCAGTATAGGTGCCGGTGGCAAAGGTTTGGCCACTTTCATAGTACTGCACATAATCACCATCAACCCGGCTGCTGTCTTGCCCTAAAAACACATAACGTTCTTTTACCCTGGTGTGGGCATCGTCATGCCAGGTTACTACCTGTGTTTGTGCCCATGCCCGGCAGGTGGGCAGCAGCAGGGTAAAGGCCAGCAAGATGTGGTTGAGTTGTTTGTTCACCATGTGAGTTTTCTTTTACCTAATAACAAAGCCTTACGTAAAACGTAAGGCTTCTGTTAATCGTATAGCTATATTCTTTTAAAAGGTAAGCCTTGTGTTAATCAGGGCTTAAACCTTTTCAAGTACCATGGCACTGGCACCACCGCCGCCGTTGCAAATACCTGCCACACCAATGTTGCCATTGCTTTGGGCCAGCACGCCGTTCAGGGTGGTTACAATACGTGCGCCAGAGGCACCCAGGGGGTGGCCAAGGGCTACGGCACCACCGTGTATGTTT
>CAZXTW010000173.1:0-9875 GCA_964643525.1 uncultured Roseivirgaceae bacterium | reverse complement strand
CTAAAGCTTATTGACCTGCATCAAGCACTGTTGCATTAGTTACCAGAAGTTGAATATGGAAGCGTACAAACAGTTTTTACAAATCGATAATTTGTTAAATGCCGACCAGTTAGATGAAATTACAGGCATGCTCTCAATGGCCAATTTTGTTGACGGAGCCTACTCGGCCACCTCAGCTGCTAAACTGGTAAAGAAGAATTTACAGATTGACCCCAACCAAAACGCCAGTATGTTAGAAGAGCTGGTAATGCAGGCCATTGGCAGCAACCAGCAAATACAGGAAATGCTGCTGCCTAAGCTGATTTTGCCGCCTACCTTTTCAAGGTACGAGCCCGGTATGACCTACGGCATGCATGTAGATAACCCCCTGATGGCCAAGCCCCAGTTTCCGCCCTTGCGTACTGACCTGGGCATGACGGTGTTTTTGAGTGACCCCGATAGCTATGAAGGCGGCGAGCTAACCATACACACCCCAACAGGCACCTATACCTTTAAACCCACCAAAGGCTCGGCAGTAATTTACCCAACCATGTATATTCATGGCGTGGCACCCATTACTAAAGGCACCCGCGACGCGGCAGTTACCTGGCTGCAAAGCATGGTGAGAGACCCCAACCAAAGGGCCATTCTGTACTCGCTCAAATCAGTACACAACAATATGGTTAGTACTGATTATGACAAGCAAGAGGCCCTGAGGCTATTGCAGAGCTATAGCAACCTGATGCGTATGTGGTCTGAACTTTAAGCAACTTGTAATTTATGGTAAACCAATTAAACTGGGTACGGCCCACTGTTTTACTTCTTATTGTAATAGCCCTTTACGGGTGCAACCAAAACAAGGTAGTTGGCAATGGCGCCGGTGTGGGCGCGGCCAAGTTTCAAGACCCGGCCATTATTGCGCTGTACCAGTATAAAGACCAACGGCAAACAGACAGTATACTACCCTACCTGAACCACCCCAATGCAGCCTACCGCCTTGAAGGGGCCATGGCCATGGCCTCTGTGCAAGATGCTGCCGCTGTTGGCCCTTTGGTTACCCTACTGGCCGATACCAACCCCCTGGTGCGTAAAAACGCTGCCTTTGCCTTAGGCCAAACGTTTGACACCACCGCGCAAAAGGGCTTAATGGCTGCTTATGCAACTGAAAAGCAAGGCAGCGTGCGTATTGAACTGCTACAGGCGCTTGGCAAATGTGCCAACCAACAAGGGCTGGCCTTTATGTTGCAGCTGCCAGATACGGTAGGCGACCATAGCCCCGGCGTGGCCTGGGGCTTGTACCGTGCCGGCCTCAGAGGGGTACACTCACAACAGGCCATTGAAAAAGCTTTGAGCATTTTGCAGTATGCCGCCAACAAAGAGGCGCGCCTGGGGGCTGCCCATTTTTTACAGCGCACCCGCACGCTGGAGCTTGATGCCCACCTGATTGCCCTTGAGCAACTGCTCATTGCTGAGCAGGAAGCAGAGGTAACCATGGCACTAACCCTGGCCCTGAACAATGTAAATAAGCCTGAAAAGCAAAATATTATTAATGAGCTACTGCTGCCTGGGCGTGACTATAGGGTAAGGGTTAATGCCGTCAGAACTGTTACTGAACAAATTTACCCTGGCTGTGAAGCTAATTTGCTGGCTATTTTAGAGGAGGAAGCCGCCAACCCCAACCTTAAAATTGCAGTGGCAGAAGCCATAGCAGTAGGTGGGTTTACACCCCCAGTAAACAAATTGCTGCAACTGGCCCAGGCCAACAGCATTGACAGGGTTAAGGCTGATTTGCTTGGCGTGGCCCTACTTTTGACCCCTGACAAAACAGACCTGGCTAATGAGTTGAAAGCATGGTATGCCAATGCGCAGACTGATTATGCCAAAGGGCATATACTGCTAGCCCTAAGCCACGTGCCTGATAATTACGAGTTTGTAGCAGAAGCCCTGTTTACCAGCAAAGCACCTATTATTAAAACCCAGGCCATATCTGGCCTGGCAGGTTTAAGAACTGACGATAACTTTCCCAAATCATTAAACGGCCCCTTTGCCACCATTTTTAAGCAGGCCATTGAAAGTGAAGATGTAGCCGTGATGGCCATTGCCGCCAGCGTAATTGCCTCACTACCCAGTGATTTTGCGGCGGCTTATCAAAACAACTATGCCTTTATAGAAGCCGCACAGCAGAAGCTACCCCTGCCAGAAGCTGTTGAAACCTATATTGCCTTGCAAGCCGCTTTAAACAAGCTAACAGGTACTGAAGCCCCTACCATGCCCACTTTTGAAGAGGTGGCCCCCAACTGGCAGGCAATTGCTTCAATACCGCCCAGGTTAAACGCGTTGATTCAAACCACCAAAGGCGATGTTACCCTACAGCTTTGGGTAGAGGCCGCCCCGGTAACGGTGCATACTTTTATGGAGCTGGCTACTGCCGGCTTTTACAACAACCGCTACTTCCACCGGGTGGTGCCTAACTTTGTGGCACAAGGTGGCGGCCCTAGGGGCGATGGGTACGGCAGCCTGGATTACTCAATCAGGTCTGAGTTTCCTAACCTGAGCTACCGTGAAGGGGCCATAGGCCTGGCCTCGGCGGGTAAAGATACCGAAAGCTGCCAGTGGTTCATTACCCACTCGCCCACCCCACACCTTGACGGACGCTACACACAGTTTGGCCAGGTAATTACCGGTATGGACGTTGTGCACCAGCTACAGGTGGGCGATCAAATACTTGGGGTTAAAATTTTACCAGCCCAGGGTACACGCTCGTTACAGTAAACCTGTACTCAGGCAACCTAAGGCCAAAAGGGCTGCCAGCAGGGCGCTGGCCAGGTTTACTGTGTGGTTGTTGAGGTGGCCACGCTTTTGCAGGGTGGCACCCAACACTGAATCGGCCAGGCAGCCAAATACCCCAGCAATTAGTATTAGTGCTGCCGCAGCCCAATTGCCACAAAACAGCAAATACAGCAAGGCTATGGCCAGGCTGCCTGCGGCTCCGGCCAATGTGCCTTCCAGGCTTACCACCCCATCATGGCCGCGCTGCCCTTTCTTAAAAGATATGATATTCATGTAGCGGCTGCCCAGCACATTGCCCACTTCGCTGGCCAGGGTATCTGCCGTGATAGAGGCTACCGCTGCTGCTGCCAACGCAATAAATAATTCAGCATGCAGGGGCAGCACCCAGGCCAGCAAACCCGCCACTGCGGGTACCAGGCCATTGGCCAGTACATTCTGGTACGAGCGCTGCCCCCCAGGGCCTTCTGCCAGGCCCATGCGCTGCTTCTTTTCTAACTGCCAACGGGTGGCCAGTGTACCAGCAATAAAAAAAGTACCCAACATAATAATACCCAGCCAGCCTGCACCTACGTAAAGGGCGCCAGCCACCAGCCAGCCGGCCAGGCTGCCAGGCGCATCGAGCGTTTGCTTAAGGTAAGCCACTATGGCACCCAGCCCAATAGCCCCCAACACCAGCACATCAATTGCGCTAAGCTGGGGGCCACCCTGTTGCAATGAGGCAAGCGCAACGGCCCCCACGGCCACAGCCGTACCTGTAACGGTAATATTATCATTAACAGCCCAGGGCAATGTTTCAACTATTGCGCAAGCCAGGGCTGTTGTTGCCACTATAGCCCACAGCTGGGCACTGGTCAGGCCCAACAGGATTGTGGTGGGCGCCAACCACAAAGCAGCCATAGTACCTAAAGTACCAATTACAACAAAGGCTATAGCACCGGCCCAGGTCTTAACAGGGTGCCATACCAGGGCTGGCCCCTGTATGGTATACCCTGCCAGGGCAGAAGCCCCATCACCAAAGGCCAGCATGCACCAGGCCAACAGCAGCAACAAAGGTTGCTGTGCCAGCACGACACTAAGCATCAACAGCACCAGCGGATAAAGCCAAATGCCACGGTCGCTCAGCACCGTAGTGCGTTTGTGCACAAAAACCTGAGGAAAAAGCCGGTGGAACAAGAGCAGGTTAAACAGCAAAAACCCCAGCAGTATGGCTGATACATACAAGGGCGCCAGCCTGCCCACCAACAACACGGGCAGGGCCATACCCATATGTAATAGTTTGCGGGTTATGAAACCTGCCAACATTTTTACTGTGCCCGGCTTATAGGAAAGGTTAGGCAATGTGGGCCACCGCCACCACGCGATAGCTCATGATCGGTTATGGTAATAATTGTTTTTTCAATGCTATCTGGCGTAGCCTGGCCGTTTTTAAATGCACGCAACAGGTCATTGGCCGTCATAATACTATAACCGTTTGCTTCAAGCTGCTCCATGGTGCGGTAATTACGGGCATAGGTAATGGCCACCCCACTTTTCAGGGCTACAAAATTACAGGCACTGGTCCACTGCTCACGTTCATCATAAGGGGGCTGGCCGCCACCGCATAGTATCAGGTTAATCTCGGGGTTATAATCGTGCAGCATATCTTTAATGGTGGCAAACTGCCTGGGGGCAGCTTCCCCTTTAATATACTGTGTAACCTGCCCTTTTTCTGCATTAAGTATAATTGGGGCATACACTACATAGTCATTGGTGCTTACCTGCGTTAAAATGGTGTCAATATGCATGCAATAGTGTGCCTTGGGTATATGCGCAACTGATACCTTATTTAGCACACCCTTACTGAACAGTTGCTTGATGATGGCCTGAATGCCAGCATCAGTGGTGCGCTCGCTGTTGGCTATCAACAGGTGGTCAGGGCCCAGCACCATTACATCGCCCCCTTCTACTGAAGCCTCGTCATGCTTGGTTAAAAAGGTCAGCAAGCGGCTGCTGTCTGGCGAGAGGTCAATAAAACCATCTGCCGCCTTTATTGACTCAAACAGGGGGTGGTGGTGTACCACAAACCAGGTAATGAGGCTTTCGCGCTTTCTGGGCATTTTACTGCTGTGGCACGTTAGCAAAGTATTGTTAATGGCCACACCAATATCTCTGGTAAAAATCAGGTTGGGTACGGCCCGCATCAGGGTTTGTTTGCTGTAAGGGTGCAAGCCAGAAATTGCGGCACTGGCCAGGGCATGGGCATCAAGGGCCTGTAACTGCTCTACTGTGTTTTGTGGCAGCCCTTCAAACAGTGTAAGCAGGCGCATAAAGTTTTCACGCACAGTGGCTATACTTAAAACATCGGCCAGCAAATTCTCAATATCATGCACATGCGCTGCACCCACAAAGGCCGCCAATACTTCAGTAAACACATCATGTTCACTTTGCATGTGTTTAAGAAAAACAATATCGTCATACAATAACGAACGGGCATTACTAGGGGTAACAGACTCAATGCCTGCGTCAGGCCGGTGAACAATTACTTGTTGCAGTGGAGCAATATCAGAGCTTACACCAATACTTAGGCCTTTCAGGGCTGGTTCAATCATGAAGCTATACGTTATTTATAAGCACAAATTGCCATTAATTTTAACGAGCAATAAAAATAGGCAACCGGCTATTAATATAGTAGTTAACAGTAAGGTTGGGTTAATGTGTACACCTGATTAGTTGCCCGTCATTACAAAAGCACCCCAAAAATAGGGCTCAGGGTATTGCTTACGAAATTCTATTTGCGCCTGCCTGAACGACTGACGCATTTTGCCCGAATTTAACCATTTATCGTAAAAAGTAAGCATCAGATTTTTAGCAGCCTGGTCGTCAACCTTAAAAAGGCTGATAATGGTAGCCTTGGCGCCCGCCACTTTAAAGGCCCGCTGCAAACCATAAACCCCCTCGCCATTGCGCACCTCGCCAAGGCCGGTCTCGCAGGCAGAAAGCACCACCAGGTCAGTGCCGTCAAGGTTCAGGTTCATGGCTTCATAGGCGGTTAGCACACCATCTTCAACGCCAAGGGTCATTTCAAGACCCTTAGACTTTTTGTACAATGAGTTACCTGCCCCGGCAAACATTAACCCAGAACGGAACAGGGGGTTACTTGATGATACGCCCAGGCTGCGCTCAGCCATGTTTAAGTTTTCTGAAAAGAAGCCATGGGTAGCTACGTGCAGCACTCTGGGGCTAACTACTGTTTTAATCACCTCTTCAAGGGCCGATTCACCTATATAGATCTTATTGCGCCAGCTGTGCCCAATGGTTAACGTATTGATTTTTATTATCTCCTCTTCAGCACCTGGCAGGTTTGAAAAGAACTTGTATTTATCTCTTATTTCGTTTTCAGCAATTTCAGGGTTTCCCTCAGTACCCAGGATAACAGGTTTGTTTTGCCCGTCAAGATTATTTTGAGCCAGCAGCAGGCGCTGCTCAGAGTCAACAAAAAAGTTGGGGTTACCTAACATAACTGCACCATTCAGGGCCGTGCTGCTCTCTTGTGCCTCTTCAATTAAGTCTTTGCTGTTCGTAACTATGTTCAGGTCAATCTCATCAATTACATAATCAGCCGTAAGCGTATTATAAAAAATGTTGGGGTTCATTTTATTATAAATACCATCTGGCGAGAGGTACACACGGTTAATGCCCTTTAGCTTATCGGCAATTTTAGCCCAGTATTGCTGGTAACTGTAGAAATCTTCTACCCTAAACCTGAGCGAGTTTTTGTAATTGGCAAAGTATTTTGATTCAAGCTCTTTGCCATTGCCTAATACAACCAGTTCAGGGCAATCGCGCGTATTGGCTGTTACAATTAAAGCAGCATAATAAACTTCTTCGTCGGTAAAGCCAAAGTTCACATTTTGCACTTCACTCAACTCATCATCCACCTGGCCCTTCAAAGAGTTGAGCTCACCAAATTTTCTGAACCTTATGATTTCAACAGAGGCTTCTCTTTTTCCTAACCTATCGCGTATGTCAGTCCAGCTATATATTTTATTGTCATTCTCATGGGCAAACTCACGCGAACCGCTGGCCAGGGTTTTTTCCATTTCATGCAGCCTGTCTTCTACCGCAGCCAGGTCAATCTTGCGGCGGTCCAGCTCCACCCTGCTTAAGCGGTAGTACTTGGCCAGATCTGACTGCAACTCGCGCCAATCATTAAATTGCTTAATCAGCGCTTCATCACCACTATTTAAAATATTATTCCTGAGCTTATTGGTGGCCCTGAACAACAAAGCTTTGGTAGCCAGCTGGTTGTTATACATTTCGCAAACCAGTTCAGGCCGTGAGTCTTTCAATTGCAGTACCAGGGTGTTGTACTTTTCAACATCCAGCTTTACGGTTTCATAAAACTCTTCCTGCTCACGCTCACTCATTGACGGGAAAAACAGCCTTACGCGGTCAAGCTTTATGCTTAGGGCTTCACGGATAAGTGGCGCAGCCTGGCTAAACTGATGTTGCCCCCAATAAAATAGTGCCAAATTGTTCAATGCCTTACCAAACTCAAGGTGTTTATTGCCCAATACTTTGCGCTTAATATTGATCGATTCCTTATATAGCGGTTCTGCCTCGGCCGTATTGCCCATGGCAGTATACAATACCGCCAGGTTATTTAATGACTTGGCATAAATGGGGTGCCCCTTGCCCAGTGTTTTACTATCTATTAATAATGTTTCATTATACAACTCTTTAGCCTTTTCAAAATCACCTTTTTTTCTGTACAGGCTGGCCAGGTTGTTTAACGTAGTGGCATACAAGGGGTGGTATTTGCCAAATGTTTCTGCATAAATCTGCGATGCCTCCAGATACAGCTGCTCTGCTTCATTAAGCTTATTGATGGTTTTGTAGTATTGAGCCAGGTTATTGGTGGCAGTGGCGTAATTGTAATGCCTGGGCCCAAATATGTCTAAATAAATATTACGCGATTTTATAAAGTAAGCCTCTGCATTGCGGTAAATGCCATACTTTTTATACAGGGCTGCTAAATTGTTTAAAGTGCGGGCGTATTCAGTCTTTTTAGCGCCTGTGTATTGTTCACGAATAGCCAATGCCTGTAAAAAGTACCGTTCTGATCGGTTAAAGTCATCTTTAAAATCATACAGGCTACCAATATTATCAAGCGTGGCAGCATACTCATCTTTATAAGTACTCTTTACAGTTTCGTAGGCGGCTAATGCTTTTAAAAGGTGTCTCTCAGCATCATTGTAGTTGCCGGTAATCATGTACAACTGGCCCAGGTTGTTTTGCAGTGAGGCCAGGTCTGGGTGGTTGGCATCAACCTGGTTTTGCATTAAGGTCAGTGCTTCGTTTAATCGCAAATAAGCACTGGGGTATTCACCTACTGACATGAGTAACCTGCCGTAATTATTCAGCGCAATGGCATACTCAAAACCTTTACTATTGGCATGATTTTGATAGATGTCAATACCCTGAATAAACAACTGCCTGGCCTTTTTCGAGTCACCCAGGTCATGGTAAAGGGTAGCTATGTTAATGAGCGTGGCAGCATATTCAGGGTTGGTGCTGCTGTAAATTCGTTGCTTAATGCTGAGGGTTTCATTCAGGTAAGCTTCAGCCTGGGTAAAATTACCGGTGTTCCAGTGGGCAACTGCCAAATCGTTCAATATCAGCGCATAGTAATCATCTTCTACCCCCAGGTCGTCAGCAACCATTGGTAAGGCACTGGTCAGGGCACTAATTACTGCCTGCCAGTTGCCCGCAGCAGCATTGGCGTTAGACTGCTCGTACAAGTCACGCCAGGCCTGGGCACTAACAGTGGTGCAAGTGCAGGTGAAAACTAGAATAAAAAGTGCAATAAATCTCATTAATAGCCAGTTAAACCACATTATAAAGATAACAGACGGTTAATGTATGCATAGACCACTTTCGCTGAAACAGGCTTTTTGCTCGATCAATGAGAACAGGAGAGGAACACAGAGTACGCTAAACTGGCTACTAAAATATAGGAAAGTAAACAATAAAAAAAAGGAGCAATTTGCATTGCTCCTTAATATAAAAATATTAGTATGTTACCTTTTTCTCTTTATACTTTTTAAGCTGCCTTCGCAGTGCTTCGCAGGCATTGTCGGCAGCTGCTTCAAAAGACTTAGATCTGTCTTTGGCGAATATCTGATCGCCAGGTAAGTTTAACTTAATTTCAATGACTTTATTTTCGTTAGTTTCGTCTTTTTCTAACCTTAAGAATACTTCTCCATCAATGATTCGGTCATAAAAGGTATCCAGTTTGTCTGCTCTCTTTTGAATAAAATCAATAAGCTTTTGATCTGCATCAAAATGGATAGAATGCATTTGTAGTTTCATGATTTTACAATTTTAAAAGTTAAACTTATGCTTTAGGGTGAGCTTGGTCGAAAACCGACTTGAGCTTTTTCAGTGTATTGTGCGTATACACTTGGGTAGCCGCCAGGCTACTATGCCCAAGTAAATCTTTCACCGCATTCAATTCTGCACCATTATTTAGTAAGTGTGTGGCATATGTGTGTCGTAAAGTATGTGGGCTTTTTTTATCTGTTGTAGTATAGTGGGTCAGGTAGTGTTTCACAGTGTTGTAAATTAAAGCAGGAGTAGGCTGCCTCCCACTATTATTAACGATAAGCTGGGGGCTACAGTTACCTTTAAAATGGGCATTCTTTGCAGCTAAATAGCTTTTTATTACTGCAGCCAAAGGTTTGCTAAAGGGTATAATGCGCTCTTTGTTTCGCTTGCCCAGCACCTTTACAGTAGCGTTGTTCAAATCAATATCATGGTCATTAAGCTGCAAAAGCTCCATTTGCCGCATACCGGTGCCATACAGTATTTCAATAATGGCGCGGTCTCGCCAGCCAAAAAAGTCATCGGCAAATATATTGCTGTCAAGCAGCTTATCAAGCTCCTGTTCTTTTACAAATGAGGGCAGGCGCTTTTCGGCTTTAAGCGCCTTAATCTTGAGCATGGGGTTGGTGGCAATGGCCTGCCGCAACATTAAATACTTATAATAGCTGCGTAGGGTAGCCAATTTACGATTAATAGACCGCGGGGTCACGTCATTTTCTGCCAGGCTAATGATCCAGGCACGG